>JAUVPY010000375.1 GCA_030598425.1 Anaerolineae bacterium | reverse complement strand
GTGATCTTGCGGGTCACGTATTCCTCTGTTCTCCTGGGGGATTCGTGGTTATATAAGATGGCCGTTGACGCGAACATCCCAAAGGCTTCGCGATAATATCTGGTCAAATAGTAGGCCATCACCTTGGCGCAGGCGTACGGGCTCTGGGGGTTGAAGGGAGTCGTTTCCGTCTGGAGCGTGCTCTCAGTCTTGCCAAACATGTTCGACGTGCAGGGCTGGAAATATCGGATAGAAGGATCTACCTGCCGGATGATCTCCAGAATTCGTCCGACGGCCGCCCCGGTGATATCCGCCGAGAAGCCCACCATGTCGAAGCTCCAACTGACGTGATCCTGGTCGGCTTCGTTGTATATCTCTTGCGGCTCGATGGAGGTGATGATGCGATACAGCGAAGTCGGGTCGGCCAGGTCGCCCCGGCAAATAAAGAAACGACGATTGAACAGATCTGGGTCCCGGATCAGATGCTCGATGTTTCTGACGTTGCCTGTAGCCGAGCGCCGGGCCATCCCGTGCACTTCATAGCCTTTTTCCAGCAGAACCTCTGCCAGATAACTGCCATCCTGGCCTGTTACCCCGAGAACTAGCGCTTTTTTCATAGTAGATTGTCCATTCTGAGCAATATCAGTATCACAAGCAGGAAGTCCCCTTCTTGGGTGGTGTTAGCGAAAAATACCACCACGAAGACACAAAGACCCTAAGAAACTTCTAGAAAACTTTCCGTAGGACGATCAGTTCCGTGTGACTTGGTGGCTTTGTGGTGAAATTAGGCGTGACCATCGCCAAACGGTTTGAAACAAAAGTCGACGGGAAGTTCTTTTGAGTATTTCCAGTCCAGGCTTTGATCGTCCAGCCTGATCTGTTGGCCATCGTTGACGACGGTCGAAAAGACAACGCTAACGGCGTGCAATCGCGGGGCCAACCCAAAAGGGTTTTCCTGGGACACGGCCTCATAATACCCGATAGGATGCAGTGTCTCAACATTTAGCGAGGTCTCCTCCCGTACTTTTCTGACGACCGCCTCCTCCAGAGTTTCGCCTTTGAGCAGCCTTCCGCCGATGACCCACCACTGTCCCTGCCTCGGCTCGTTGGCCCTTTTGATCAAGAGGTACTTACCACGGGCGTCCTTGATGACGACATCCACGCACAGGATAGGCAAGACCTTTATGATGTGCTGGTACTGCTCGGCGGGGATCACGGCACCACCCTGAATTCAGGCAGAGGCACGATAAACTGCCCGCCACCCTCGCGCCATTCTCTTTCACGCTCGTAGAACTCGTCGAAAAACGCCCAGGGCAGCACCAAAAAATAGTCCGGCTTGGCTCGCCGGGCCTCTTCTTCGGACACGATGGGGATCCACGTGCCAATCGTGTACTTGCCCCACTTCTCAGGGCTCTTCTCCGACGCGGCGGCGATCAGTGTATGATCCAAATCGTAGTATTGAAGGATGACGTTGCCCTTGGTGGACGCGCCGTAGACGTAGACACTTTTTCCCCTGGCGACTTCCTGTTTGATAAACTCCACACAGCGGTCTCGATTGTCCTCGATGCGTCTGGCAAAGGCCGTAAAATCATCCAGTGTAAACTTCTCATCATATTTGATACCCGTACCATTATGATGCCGGGCGAAAATCCTGTAGCTGCCGCCGTTTACATCGTTTTCTTCGACCTTAAAGATCTCAAGGCCGGTGGTATTGAAGAGATACTCCAGAGACTCAATCGAATAGTATTCCAGGTGCTCGTGGCAGATATTGCCCACATCGTTCTGTTCAAGCATGGGGGCCAGGCACATTAGTTGGGCCACGAATATCCCGTCTTCTACAAGCGCCTTGCGGGCATCTCGGATAAACTGGTTTGGATCTTCCAGGTCGTAGAACATGCCGATAGCCGTGATGATTTTCGCTTTCCCCAGTCCCCATTGGTTGGCCAGTTCCATGTACCGCTCATAATCCCAGAAATCGTGCATCACATATTCAGTTTTTTCTCTTAGCAGATCAACCAGGTTGTTTGCCGGTTCGCAGCCTACCAGGTGAATCCCCTCGGCGGTATAACTGGCCAGCAACGTACCATCGTTGGCCCCGATGTCCAACACGACATCTCCGGGTTTAAGGGGCACCATCGCTTCGACTTGCTCGGTGATATCCCGCAAGGCGCGGCGCATGGTGGCCGTTACCCCGGAGCGATACCAGTAGTAGCGTGCGTACAATATCTCTTGGGGAGCCGTGTGCCGTAACTGGAGCAGGGAGCAGTGATCGCACAGCACGAGTTCCAGCGGCGCCTTTAACCCTGTGCCCACCTTTTCATAGGGCACAAAGTCATTGATGTACTGTTCCCCGAGTGAGAACACCTCACGCAGGTCGCGCGAGTCGCAAAGCCTGCACGTGGAACGGGTAATGGTCTCCGGTATTTCTTCCTTTGTTAATGTACTGTCGGCTTTCATGACGTCCTTGCCATCCGTGGATTCTTCGAGCAGAGGAGAGGCAATTACCGGCCTGCGCCTCGTTCAGCCTGATTGACGCCCCATCGACCGTCGAAGGCAAATATTGTAGCATAGGCCCCCATCAACAGCAACTAACTCATCTACCAGTGGCATAAAGATTGTCTGTGCTGGCACAATGAGCTATAATTGCGGGACATTTCTGCACCTTACGAGGGACACTATTTGTGGACTCAAACAACATAAACGTCGAAGATCATGACCAGGGCGGTTCTTCTGTCCCAGACCAGCGGCGTGGAACCGGGAACCCGGACGGACGCCGCCCCCGTGCGGTGGTGGTCACCCCAACCTACGATGAGAAAGAGAGTATAGCCGATCTTATCGCCGTGGTTCTGGCCGAGCAGAAGAACGTTCCCAATTTTGATTTGCATATCCTGGTGGCGGACGGACACTCCCGGGATGGAACATTGGAGATAGTGGGCAAGCTGGCCGAGACCAATTCAAATACGCACCTGCTTGACGTAGAAGAGCGAGGCATAGGTGTCGGTCTCTACAAAGGTTTCCACCACGCCATTGATTGCCTGGGCGCCGACATACTGATCGAAATTGACGCTGATTTTCAACACAACCCGGAAGACATTCCTAGATTTCTCAAAGAGATTTCGAATGGGTATGACGTTGTCATCGGATCACGTTTTGTAGCCGACAGCGATATTAGCATGTCTTTTTTCCGTCTCACGCTTAGCGTGGGCGCAAACCAAATGATGCGTATGATGATAGGGGTGAAAGGCGTCACCGATTTTACGACATCCTATCGAGCCTTTACCAAGGAGGTCTTTTTAAAGGTAAGCCCTGAGTCGGTTACCTGGCAGGAGAAGTCCTTTATATTCGTGCCGGTTTTTCTGGTCAGGCTGCTCGAATGCGGGGCCCACGCCCGGGAGATCTCAGTGACGGAGCACCCCCGGTCTCGCGGCTACTCGAAAATGATCTACTGGAGATACATTTACGATATCATTCGCTTTTCCATAAAATCTCGACTTGACATAATATTGAAACCCGACGGTCCATAAACACTTCCCGCGTCGGACAATAGACTCGGCCGAATCCAGAGCCCGGCAAATCGCTGGGCTCTACTCGTTGTCCTTGATGCCGGGCTATGGTATACTCAGCCACAGTCCTCCCGTTGAAGAGTTTCAATCCGCTCACCTGCTCTGGTGCCCAGGACAAGTATGCCTCAAGGGTAGGTGCAGGCACCCACTGAGCAGGCCTTGTCCCCCGATCACGACTTCCCAGCGGGTGCTCGCACCTAACCAAACGGTTGAGCCAGAGGCTGAGTCGCAAGCTCACGCCAAGGATATTTCTATGGCCCGCCACAGAACGCTAATTACGTACCTGGGTGCTTATGGCTTTGCCTTAGCCACCGCAATCCGCTACCTGAGTACCTTTCGCG
>JAUVPY010000125.1 GCA_030598425.1 Anaerolineae bacterium | reverse complement strand
ATCCGGCCAACCAGCGTTTTGCGTGAACTGAGCACGGTCAAGCCATTTCTCACTCGAGATCAGTATCAATTGTACGCCCTTGTCTGGCGCCGTTTTATCGCCAGCCAGATGGCACCTGCCATATACGATACGGTGTCAGTGGACGTGATCGCGGACAGTGAGTGGCAGTTTGCTGATGCCGAGCTTTTGAGCACCGAGAAGCTATCCGCCATCAGCCGCCAATCGAAGTATTTCCTCCGGGCTAGCGGCTCTCGAGTGAAGTTTCCTGGCTTCCTGGCAGTTTACGAGGAGGCCCGCGATGAAGACGCCGCCCCTGACGAGGAATTGGCTGAGATACTGCCTGAACTGGAGGCGGGCGAGGTAGTGGACCTGGTACAATTGCTACCCAAACAGCACTTCACCCAGCCACCGCCGCGCTACACGGAGGCAACGCTGGTGCGAACCTTGGAGGAGTATGGCGTAGGCCGGCCCAGCACCTACGCGCCTACCATCTCTACTATCAATGATCGGGGTTACGTAGAACGAATCGAGCGTCGCCTGCACCCCACCGAATTGGGCTTCGTAGTGAATGACTTGTTGGTCAAGCACTTCCCTGACATTGTAGATGTGGGCTTCACGGCCCGCATGGAGGGAGACCTGGACCTCATCGCCCGTGGCGAGCGGGAATGGGTGCCGGTGTTGCACGAGTTCTACGAGCCTTTTGAGCGCTCGGTCAAAGTAGCTGAGCAGACGATGGAAAAGGTTTCTATAGCAGATCAAACGACAGGCGAGAAGTGTGATAAGTGTGGTCACGACATGATCATCAAATGGGGACGTTACGGCAAATTCATTGCTTGCTCCAATTTTCCGGCCTGTCGCAACACCAAACCCTATCTGGAAAAAATCGGTGTGCAGTGTCCTGAGTGTGGCGGTGATCTTGCTGAGAAGCGCAGTCGCAAGAAACGAGTCTTTTATGGTTGCTCCAATTATCCCGAATGTGACTTTGTAAGTTGGAAGAAGCCTTTGCCACAGGCGTGTTCCGTATGCGGTGGCTTGCTGGTGGTGAAAAACAAGCAATGGGCACAGTGTACTAATTGCGAAGAGCAAGTGGCTATGGAAGATCTGGCCGACACGAGTAGGACTTCGTCTCAAGATGAAGAGTCGCTGCAGGGAGTCAAGGCTCCGCGCGAAGTGGCGGAGTCGGTGTCCAAATGAGGCTGGCGCGCTTACGCGAATTGATGGCCGAGAATAACCTGGATGGCATATTAATCACCCAAGCGGAGAATCGACGTTATCTTTCGGGATTCACTGGCTCGGCCGGGGTGCTCGTCATTACCGCAGAGCGACAGGCAATTGCTACCGACTTCCGCTACCACGAACAGGTGCAGGCGCAATGCCCTGAGTGGGAGTTGATCCAGGTTTCCCACGACTTTGTGACCCAAATGCTCGATGTGCTGCGCGATTTAGGACTGGGGGGGCTATCGGTGGGCTTTGAGGCGAGCCATGTATCGGTGGACCAATTGCAGAGGTGGGAGCAGGCGCTGAAAGCTCACATTCGGCTGACCAACACTACCCAAATGGTCGAAGGTATGCGGATGGCCAAGGATGAAGGGGAGCTCCAGGCTATCGGACGCGCGGTGTCATTGGCTGACGAGGCACTGGCTCACATCTGCGACTGGCTGCAACCTGGGATGACCGAGCAGCAGGTGGCGTGGGAGTTGGAGAGCACGATGCGGACGCGTGACGCCACGGGCGTTTCCTTCGAGGTAATCGTGGCGTCTGGGCCAAATGGTGCTTTGCCTCACTTCCGCCCCACTGATCGGGTCATCCAGGCTGGCGAGCCGATAGTAATGGACTTGGGCTGTGTGGTGGATGGCTATTGCTCTGATGTAACGCGCACTGTCTGCTTGGGTGAGCCGAAAGACGATGAATACCTGAAGATCTGGAACTTGGTGCTCCAGGCGCAGGAACGAGCCGAAGCGGGGCTGAAGGCTGGTACCACCGGCGTGGATGCCGACAAGTTGGCTCGTGACCCTATCGTCGAGGCCGGGTATGGAGATTTCTTCGGCCACGGTCTGGGACATGGGGTGGGGCTGGCCATTCACGAGATTCCAAGGCTGAGCTTCACGTATTCAGGCGAAATTCCGTCTGGCGCGGTTGTAACCGTGGAGCCAGGCATTTACGTATCCGAATGGGGAGGCGTCCGCATCGAAGATATGGTCGTAGTGGACGAGAACGGGGTTGAGGTGCTGACGGGCGCACCCAAGGTGGCGGTGCTCGATCGCTAACGGTCAGTAGCCGGTAGAAATCAACCGGTAGACGGTAGACAGGGGAAACTATGTGCTGTTGTTTCCCCTGTCTACCGTCTGCTTTTTGGACAAGCGATTAAGCACCTGGAAAAGTGGAGGATTATGGTAAACTGATGGAATAAGGACTTGTGCAAAAGTTCAAACTATGGTATAATATGTTAAGTAGATTGGTGTCCGTCGAGTTTTTATGGAGGAGCCTAACCCATGAGCGATTCAAAAAACACGCGGTTGATAAGACAAATGTCGGTGGGCCTTGTGATAGGGTTCATCCTAGGTGTCATCATCGGTCTGCTAATTGGTTGGGTGCTGTGGCCAGTTGAATACGAGCAAGCCTTCACCTATCAACTGGTTGACGAGGAGAAGCAACACTATGTTGCGGCGGTTGTCGACTCGCATAACCTGACTAAACAGTTGGACGTAGCTCAGCAGCGGTTCAGCACCTGGACGACAGATGAAAAGGTGAGTGAGTTGGCCCGCCTCTCCGCCGAATACCAGGCGCAGGGCAAGGCACAGGAGGCACAGCAGGTGGCTGCCTTGGCCGCTGAGTTGCAGCGGGCGGAAGGCTGGGATCCGGCGGTCGTCAGTGAGGTATCAAGTGAGGTTGCGAACCAGTATGCTGAGAATGGTGAACCTAACAAGGCGGAAGCTGTGTCTCAGTTCACCAGTGCGTTGAGTGCTTCGGCTCCGCCTCCAATTGTGGGTCCTACCCCGGCGACAACCGGGCCTCAAACTCGAGCCTCGCTTGGTGGAAGTAGGTGGGCGCTCGCGCTGTGTGGTATCCTGCTACTGGTTGGGGGGCTGATAGCCCTCATCCTGGTTGTCTCTGGACAGCGCCGTACCAGAGAGAGGCCGGCTGCGGGCGGGGCTGAGCCTGAGTGGACGGGCACCGGCCCTCCGCCTCTGCTACAGAGGACGAGTAGCTATGCGCTGGGCATGGATAACTTTGACGAATCGTTTGCCATTGAAACCGAAGACAACGAGTGGCTGGGCGAGTGTGGTATGGGGATCTCAGAGTCATTGGATGAGGGCACCCCCCGGCGGGTGACAGCCTTTGAGGTATGGCTTTTCGATAAACCCAACACGCGTACCGTTACCAAGGTATTGATGAGTGATTACGCCAACAATGACGAGGCTTTGCGAAATAAGCTTGCGGCCCGTGGGGAACCTGTATGGGCTACACCGGGTGGAACTTTTTCCCTGGAGACCCCTGGCCTGATTGTCGAGGCTGAGATCGTCGAGATGGAGTATGGTGAGGATACGCCTGCTTTTGGCTATTTCAACAAGTTAAATGTTATGCTGACTGCCCATCAGAGGTCTGAGACGGACGAAACTGGTGACATAGTGACATAGCCTAGGAAACATCAAATACGATAGGCGAGACTGATAGCCGCCCTGCAGGGCGGCTATTTCATATCTTGCGATGCCTACCAGGGTCAGACTCTTTTCATTGGATCAAATAGCTTTTGGTATTCTTGCAAGGCGTAGCGATCAGTCATGCCTGCCGCGTAATCACACACGACCCTGTGTATCGTTTCATTTTCCAGGCGGGCCTGAGTCTCCCAGGGGAGTAGCCTTGGTTCTTCTACGTACAGCACAAAGAGTTGTGTCAGAAATCGGCGGGCTTTGCTGGCCATGCGCATTACGCGCCAGTGCCGGTACAAATTCTCGTACTGGAAATCCTTGAGTTCGCGGTTGTTTGTCTGCATCGCCTCGGAGTAAGTCACGACATTTGATGGCATATTGCGTATATCGTCCACTGATTGGATATTGTTGGCTATTAGCAGATCGTTGGTCGCCTGGACCAGATCTGTCACTCCTTTGCCCACCAGTCGCCGAATAACCCGGTGCCGGTCCATTTCGGAAAAGCCGATACTAAGATTGATGCCCAGCTCTTCGATTACCTCTCGCCAGAGGGTCACATCGCTCAATTGGTCAGGGGTGATCATCCCTGAGCGTAACCCGTCGTCCAGGTCTGCGGTGCTGTAGGCGATTTCATCGGCCGCATTCACGATTTGACATTCGAGTGTGCCCCGCTTGTCTGGATCGAACGAAAAGGCCAATCCCCGGTCGTATTCGGATTCGTGTTTCATAATCCCCTCGCGGACTTCCCACGAAAGATTCAATCCGTAGAATTCGGGGAAGCGCTGTTCCAACTTCTCCACAATCCGAAGACTCTGGTGATTGTGGTCAAAACCGCCATGGTCTGCCATGAGCTGGTCGAGGGTTTCTTCGCCACTGTGGCCAAAGGGTCCGTGGCCGAGGTCGTGGGCCAGGCAGATTGCTTCTGTCAAGTCCTCATTGGCCCGTAAGGCACGAGCAATTGTCCGCCCGATCTGAGCGACTTCAATCGTATGTGTGAGGCGGGTGCGATAGTAGTCGCCTTCAATGATGATAAACACCTGAGTCTTATATTCTAAGCGCCTGAAGGCGGTGGTATGTATGACCCGATCTCGATCGCGTTGGTAGGGAGTTCGGTACGTATGCTCATCTTCTGGAAACTCCCGGCCGCGCGAGTCGCGGCTTTTCATTGCGTATGGGGCTAGTCGTTCAACTTCTTGTCGCTCTAGTTCTTCTCGCCATAGAAGCATTGGAGCACCTCCGCTGAATCGCACGCATATGCGCTGCAGAAGATGTGAGTCCTATTGCAAACACCGCAAATGCATGCCATAATGATAACGCCGTAGCAACACCAAATCTGCCGTGGAGTATTCTTTCAGATGGCTCACGCTGAAGTGCCTATCAGCGAACGCGAGATTGAGGTCTTACGATTGGTCGCTACAGGAGCGACCAATCAAGAAATAGCACGTGAACTAGTGATTAGCGTCAACACCGTCAAGGTTCACCTGCGCAATATCTTTGAGAAATTGGGGGTTCAGTCTCGCACTGAGGCCACGCTCTACGCCATCCGACAAGGGTGGGTGGAAGTAAATGGTGTTGAGGCGCCTGAAGCCGAAGCGTCTGATGAGGCAGTGGTGGAACTTGAGATCTCTGAAAGGATTCTTGAACCCCTCGCTTGGTGGCAACGGGTGTATGCACTGATCGCTTTGTCACTGGCATTGATCCTCTTGATCCTGCCCCTTCTTGGGCGTGAAGAACGAGCCATTGCGGCAGCCAATCCTATCTCCGACCGGCCGGTAACAAGTTCGACTGGGCTCCGTGCCGACACATCACGATGGTCGCAGCTTGCTGATCTGCCCACCCCTCGCACACGCTTGGCACTGGCAGCTCATAACGATCAGCTCTACGCTATCGGTGGCGACCAAGAAAACGGAGTCACTGACTTGGTGGAGATTTACTCGTTCGACACCAACACGTGGTCCTTTGGCACGCCTAAACCCACGCCGGTCTCCAATGTTAGCGCGGCGGTAGTTGGGGGGCTCATTTATGTGCCTGGCGGTTGCATCGGCGTGAACCAGGCAACTGATCAAGTTGAGGTCTATGACCCGTCCGATGGTACATGGACTCAGGTTGCTTCACTGCCTATGCCGTCATGTGCTTACGCTCTGGCGACAGTCGATGGGATGATCTTTGTCTTTGGCGGTTGGGATGGTCAAGGCTTCGTTGATCGCGTGTTCGCCTACGATCCCGGCAGAGACGCTTGGACAGAATTGGGTCCGATGCCCTCCGCTATGGGATTCGCAGCCGCCGGTACAATAGAGGAAGTGGTTTTCGTGGTAGGTGGCTACGACGGCGTTCACGAGTCTGCCGATACCTATGCTTACGATATCGCTAGCGATACCTGGACCGAGCGGGCGTCAATGAGCATAGGGCGTGGTGGCTTAGGCATCGCTGTAGTGAGTGGTAAGCTATACGCCATTGGCGGCGGCTGGGAAAGCTACCTGGCCACAAATGAGCGCTATGACCCCGTGAGTGATACCTGGACAGCTTTTGAGTCTCCTGTGTTAGGCGAGTGGCGAAATCTGGGCGTTGTGGCGTCGGACACCCATATCTACGCAGTTGGCGGCTGGAATGGGGGCTATACGGGGACAAGCGAGTCGTACCAGGCGATATTCCGCGTTCTCTTGCCAGTAGCGCAATGACGCATCTATGCGCCATTGAATTAGTGGCTTTGGACCGAGTTAAAGTGCCGGCTCAGCTAGCTTTCTGAGCTTGTCTTCTGTCTCGTACCAACTGATTTTTGATAGCCCCAACTTCTTGCGCAGACGATCTGGATCCATCCCGCTCCGAAACTCACGCACTGCGCAGGTCCACCTCAGCATCTCAAAAGAGACACCATTTTTCAGGCCGGCGAGTTGAGCGGTATCTCGCAAGACGTACTCCAGGTTGCGAGCAGTGCATTCAAAAAGATTCTGACCCGGTTGATAGGCCTCCAGGTAGCGATCCAGCACCGTCGTTAGGTCTGGCGCGAGGGCCAGTTTTCGCTCTTTGTGATGCATACGAGGATTCTTGTAGCGAATGTAGAGTTCAGGCGCTTTCGGGTTCGATCTATCGATATCGTTGAGGGCGATGCCCATGCATTCGCCTTTTTTTATGCCAGTATGCAATAGCAGACTGACCAGAGAATATGGACGTGGGTCGGATGGTTCACCAAGCATCAGCTCCTGGGCGGCAGACAGCAATTGTTCCACTTGATCGTCGTGAAGAATTTGGGGCATAGGTGTGACGACCCGATTGTGCAGGATGGGAGCTGCTGGGTCTTGCGACAGCACATTCGTCTCGGTCAGCCACCCAAAAAAGACTTTGAGTGTTGTCACACGCCGTGCGTATGT
>JAUVPY010000329.1 GCA_030598425.1 Anaerolineae bacterium | reverse complement strand
CGTAATGGAGGGCCAGGGCTTCGATCTGCTCGCCCAGGCTGGCCTTGGGTCGCAACAGGTGGATATCCAGATCATCGAAACGCGGGTCCGTCTCCAGGGCCCCGATCAAGACCGAGATGGTTTGCTTATTCGAGTTTTCGAATACGAAGGCAAGGGCGTTTTTCGACATCGCCGCCGTTTATTCCTGAGAGATGATGAGGATTTCCCGGCCGGTCATGACTACCTCTATCCCCCTACGCTAGCCAGTCCTCAAGAGCCAAGTCCGGCACACGCTCGAAGTGTCGTTGGTTGTGGGTGATCAGCGGCGCTTGGTGCTGGAGGGCAACGCTGGCGATTTGGAGATCCAAGTCGCTCAGCCTCATTCCGTCTTGCTCCAGCCTAGCCTTTAGGAGACCAAATTTGTGGGCTGCACTATCGTCATAGGGAAGAACAGTCAAAGCTGCAAGTAGCACGTCTAATCGGGCCAAGTTCTCGGCTGCTCGTGCGGATTTATGGACTCCATGAACAAGTTCTCCGACACTTATCGCTGTTACGCCCAGTTTTTCGGTTGGGGCTGCCTGTCCCCGTAGGTCCAGATTGCCACGCAGTAGGGCGACACAGTGATCGCTGTCCAATATCTTCATAACTGCACCTCGGCACGGCCAGCCTGTCGTTGACGGTTGCTGTAGATATCATCTTCCAGTGTGGTCAGTTCCGTCTCATCCCCCCAGAGGCCGAAAGCTGCCATCGCTGGGTGAATCTTCTCTTCCTCGATTTGCTTCATCAGTTCCGCGCTCTGGCCTAAGGAAAGGGCTAATTGGTTGGCTGCCTGGGACCTTCGCTCCAGCCGTTCCAGTTCCGTCGCGCTGATCAACACTGCCACTGGCCGTTCCCGGCGCCGGATTAGAAAACGCTCCCCGGCCGCTGCGCGAGAGATTAACTCAGAAAACCTACTCTTAGCGTCACCCACGTTGATAGTGTTCATTTCTCTCCCCCTATAACTTGGTCAATATGACTCGTTTAGGGACATCTTAACACATAGAGATGAAGAGGTCAAGTGTGGCACACGACGAAGCAACGGAAGGGGGTTGATGAAATCACGATCCGAATACGTAACGTGCTGCTGCAACCAAAACCATCCCCACCACCACCGAGCCGAACAGACTGCGCGTTTTCCAGGCCACCAGAAAGGTTGGGAAAGCGGCCCAGAGGAAGATGTTGCTCGGAGCTAGGGCGACTTGACCCTCCTCGACGAGGAGAGACGGGAATAACATGGCGGCCAACACAGCCACCGGCACGTAGCGCAGCCAGTCAACGACCAGCGGCGGCAGGGACCGCGATGACAGGAAATATACCGGTAACAGCCGCGGGACGTAGGTCACCAGGGCCATGCCGAGGATGGTCAAGAAGATGACTTTTTGATCCATTTTTCAATCCCTACTCCGAGCGTGGCGCCGACTATTGTGGCCAGGATGACGTTCCATTGATTGACCCCGGCCAGCAGCAAGCCCATTGCCAGGATTCCGGTCAGGAGCGCAACCGCGATTTGAACCCGATCTTTGAACAGAATCACCAGCAGCGCGATAAACATGGCGGGCAGTGCGTAGTCTAGAGCGAGGGGCTTGGGGTCCCTGATGAGACCGCCCACCATGATGCCCAGCCAAGTTCCGAGGACCCAGGCCGCCTGGGCGATGATGTTGGTGGTAAAGACCTCGGCCCTGTTGGGTCCGTAGGAAACAAAGCGGGCTGAGTGAACCGCAAACGATTCGTCCGTCAGCTCGTAAGCGAAGGCCGCCAATTCAACCTTGCGCCAACATTTGAGATAAGGTGCCACGGCGGCCGACATCAGCATGTGGCGCAGGTTGACCACGAATGTGGTGAGGATAATCGACAGGGGAGGCACACCGGCCGCGAACAAACCGACCGCGATCAATTGGGATGAACCGGCGAACACGATCACTGACATGAGCAAGGTGTTCGCCGGCGAGATGCCGGCCTTTTGGGCCAGTATGCCGTAGGCGATCCCGATGGGCACGTAGCCCAGCACGATGGGCAGGGCTTGGTTGGCGCCCACGGTCCATCCTCGTTTGGCTGGGCGTGCGTCCGCTAAAGACGTGGTCCTCATAGTTACACATTCACCCCACAAAGCGGTAATTGCGATCCGGGAAGGTGCAACGCACTGTGTTCACTGGATGTCAACTATTTGCTCGACCATCTTGCATTGCAGGCAGGCTGATTCTTAGGATCGAAGTGCGTTGCACCTGTATTTACGATCCGAGCGCATATTCGACTGCGGCCTCGGCATGGATCCGGGTTGTATCAAACAGGGGAACTGGGCTGTCCCCTTGGCAGACCAGCAGGCTTATCTCTGTACAGCCTAGAATGATACCCTCGGCTCCTTCCTCGACGAGACGGTCCATTATCTGGACGTAGCATTCTTTGGAATCGCCTTTTATTTCTCCAAGGCATAGCTCGTCATAGATCACGCGGTGAACGTTGTCTCGTTCCGACTCGGTGGGGATGACGATCTCCAGCCCGTGCCTTTCTATGAGCCGATCTTTGTAAAAGCACTCTTCCATAGTGAATTTGGTACCCAGCAGGCCCACCTTGCTCAGTCCCTGGGACTTGATGCGATCGGCGGTGGCGTCGGCGATATGCAGCAAGGGGATTTGGATCTGCTCTTGGACGTCTTCGGCCACTTTGTGCATGGTGTTGGTGCAGATGACGACAAAGTCCCCACCGCCTCTTTCGACACTCTGAGCCGCAGCGATCAGAATCCTGGCGGTCTCGTCCCATCTCCCTTCGTGTTGAAGGATCTCGATCTCGGCGAAATCAACTGAGACCATAATGATCTTGGCGGAATGCAGCCCGCCCAGTCTATCCTTAACCGTTTCGTTGACGATGCGGTAGTACTCGCACGAGGACTCCCAACTCATACCACCGATGAGGCCTATGCACTTCATCGTTTACTCCTTATAACCTGAGTTCGGAGTTTCCGAGAGGGAAATCATCCTGAGTAGGGCATAGCCTGTATCGAAGAGTGATTTCCCGAGCCCGCACCCCTCGATACGTCTCTGCGAGCCTACTCGGGATGCTATGTGGAATAAATCCCGAAATCAGGTTCCTTATATGCTGGCTAGCGCTCCCTCCAGGTCATCCTGGAGATCTTCAACGTCCTCGATGCCTACCGCATAGCGGATCAGACCTTCCGGCACACCCGAGGCGGCTCGTTCCTCTTCGCTCAGTTCGACGTGGCTGGTCAGCGCCGAGGGACCCACGATGGTTTCCACCTGGCCCAGATTGGCGGCCATATAAGCGTAACGCAGGCGAGGCAGAAAACGAGCGGCGGCCTCCAAGCCCCCTTTGAGTTCGAAACTCAGCACACCGCCAAAACCTGCCATTTGCCGTCTGGCAATCTCGTGCCCCGGATTGCTCTTCAGGCCCGGGTAGTAGACACGATCTATCTTCGGATGCCCCTCCAGGAAGTGGGCCAACGTCGTGGCGTTTTCGTTCTGCCGCTGGACGCGGAGGCCCAACGTTTTGAGACTGCGCAGTAACAGGTAGGCACTGAAGGCGTCGAGTGAGGGGCCGGTCAGTTCCCGGTAGCGGTATACTCTCTCCACCAATTCCTCCCGGCCGCAGACCAGGCCACCCAACACATCGCCGTGGCCGCCCAGGAACTTGGTGGCGCTGTGGATCACCAGGTCGGCCCCGAGGGCAACGGGGTTCTGATTGATGGGCGTGGCGAAGGTGTTGTCCACGATGACGATGGCTCCCACCTGGTGCGCGGCCTTGATCAGCCGGGCCAGGTCTAGCACTTTTAGGGTGGGGTTGGTGGGCGACTCGAGATACAGCAACTCGCAACCCCCTTGGATAGCTCTCTCAATCGCCTCGTGATCGTCTGTCTCACAAACCTGGCAGGCGATGTCGAAGCGCGGCAGGATCTGGGTGAAGTGTAGAAAGGTCGCGCCGTAAGCGTCTCGCACGGTGACGGCGCGCTGAGAGGGGTTGAGCAGGGCGAAGAGGGTGGTGTTGATGGCCGCCATCCCGGTGGCGAAGCTGGTCGCGCTTTCGGCTCCCTCCAGGGCGGCCACTTTCTCTTCGAGGAGGCGCGAGGTGGGATTTGAATTGCGGCTGTAAATGTCGCCTGACCTCTCGCCCAGCGCTACCTCGCGCCAGGTATCGAGATCCTCAAAGGCATATGCCGCGTTCTCGACAATGGGCGGTACAATGGCCCGGGTGATCGGATCAACCGGGTTGGCTAGATGGACCGAACGAGTTGAGGGACCTCCACTGACATCCAT
>JAUVPY010000015.1 GCA_030598425.1 Anaerolineae bacterium | reverse complement strand
GCGTGAGCGACACCGGCATTGGCATCCCGGCCGACTTGTTGCCAGACATCTTTGATCGCTTCAGTCGTGTGGAGCGCCCCGAGATACAGCAAACGGTCGGCACCGGCCTGGGATTGTCGATTGCGAAGGGGTTGGTGGAAGCCCACGGCGGAGAAATCTGGGTAGACAGCGAGGAAGGACTCGGGACGTGTTTCACTTTCACCCTGCCCATTGCCACCGAGCGACCTCCGGTCTTGGCGACGTCATTGCCGGAACAGGCCGCGACAGAGGAGGTGGGTTCTGCGGCAAGCTGAGCCTATTACATAGAAATGTGCCGCCGCGGCAACAGGCAAACGATAAGCGGCTGCTCCATCGCTTCAAAGATGGCAAGGCAGCCGCTTTTTTTGTCCAGAGCTTGGGATTGTCCGATGTCCGCCCGTCAACCAAATGGTGCGATGTGACGGTCAAAGTGGGCCTCCAGGGCGGCATAGTGCGCCTCCTCGTCGGCCTGAAGCGCGGCTAGAAGCCGATCTCGGAACCGATATCCTCCAGCGGCATCTGCGACCGTTAGTACCGACCCGAAGGTGACGTGCAGCATCTCCCGTCCGTCAAAATCATCCAGTACTGTGGCTAACTCGCCATCAGCCAGTTGATCAGGCGTGGGGACTTTGGCCGGATCAGCAGAGACGTGGTACGAGGCGCGATCTTCAGCATATCGCTCAAAGGCGAAGGCCAGAATCTCGCGGAACAGGCCAGGGTCTGTGCCGGCGGTGGCCCGCAGGGCCTCCAGGTAGCTGGTGCCAGCCGTCTTCAAGTGCACCAGGTCGCCGGCCACGCGATCGAAAATTGGGTAGATGCTGAATTTGTCGGAGCCGGAGTGCAGGCTGAGTTTGTAGGGTCCCAATGCGCTAGCGATGGCCACATGTCGGGCGAAGTCGGCCTCAAAGACAGTCAGATCGCCGATGTAGTCTACGCCCTTTTCAAAGCGGCCGATGTAGCGCGGGGCCAGGCTGACCCACTCCACTCCCAGTCGATTGAGTTCGCTGGCGACGAAGTAGTGCTCGGGGATGGTGGTCGGCGTCTCCGTCTCGTCTACCGACATCTCCAGTTCAAACGGACGGTCGCCCATCTGGTCCGCCACGCGGCGGTACATGCGGACGGTGTGAGCCACGGCTCGACCGTATTTGGCCGCCGCGCGCAGCAAATCCTCCTCGCTGAAGGTGACAGCGAAGTCGCCCACGTCGAACTCCCGCCCGAGGTATGAGCGCCGCAGGTCATCGGGGGACGCTTCCAGATCATCCCACGGGAGGGCCTCGACCTTCTGGCGCAGGGTGGCTGGGTCATCGGCATCGGCGGCGTTGTCCACGTGGTCGCCGGGGTCGACTGTGTAGAAGACAAACCCGGCAGCGACGCAGCGGTCTACGTCATCGGGTGTCTTGAGGTGGTCGGCGTCGGCCCCAAAGCGTTCGCGCCAGCCCTCCTGGAAGACACCCCAGCTGGCGTCGTCCATCACCTCCTCAGGGGTGCGCTGGGTGCGCGTCATCTCGCGGATGGACTGCTGAGCGAAGATGGGGGCCATATTCCCCTTGCGCACGGCGCGCACGTGGCCCGGCGTGGCCAACCCCAGCCGGTCGCCGCATCCGATAGACTTGCACAGGCCCAGCGTGACCGGCGCCGTGAAGGGTAGAGCCGTGCGTAACGCCGCGGCGTTGGCGGGGTCCGTGGGGCATTGCGTCAAGACGAGAGCGTTACCACCATTCAGGGTGACCTCACGCGTCTCGCCGGTAAATTCGCCAGCCAGAGCAGCCCCGGCGTGGATAGCGCCCAGGAACTTGTGCGTGTCACGTCGCCCCAGGAAGAAAAGGACACAGCCCCTTGCCGCAATCGAGCGAGGGTAGACGCTCATGCCGGCGACGCGACTCAGTTCGCCGGCCAGTGTCTCTGCCTCAGCGAGGGGCAAGGGTTGGGCTAGCTCGGCAGATGTGAGCAACTGATTAGCAAGTGTCATAGAATGCCTCCGTATGGATTATGGTGGATTAGGTGCGAAACGAGAAGCGTGACGCGGGAAACGTGATGCGTGATTCAGATCACGTTTCCCGCATCACGGATCATGTCTTCCCGCATCACGCCTGCCGCTGCGTCTGCGGTACGTAGTCTGATAACGTTTGTGGCGCGAAGATATGCTCCAAGCGGGCGAAGCGTTGCCGCCCATCCACCAGTGGGATGGCGGGCCAGTTTTCGCCGATGAGCGGGCGAGCGTAGCGTACGAATTCATCGGTCACGTCAACCCGATTCTCGGTGATCCATTGTTTGGGAAAGTGTCGCTCGGAGTTGGCGACCTTTTCCAGCGGCACTTTGTCGTAGCTAACGCGGTAGATAGGACCCGGATCGCGCAAGATGGTGCTCATATAACCAGAGCCATCTTCCACAGCGATCTCCACCGCCTTCTGCCCCAGTTTGTATGCCTCTTCCATGTCCACGGTCGAGGCGTAGATCATGTTGTGGCGCTGGTCGGTGCCGGGGACGTTGCCGCGTGCGGAGCCGTGCGCTGCCAATCCAACGTCGTTAAGGTAATTGACGACCACTTGCTCGACGGTGGTGGCGCTGGATGAGAATTGAGTGTGCCCGAAGCTGTCTCTGCGCTCACCCAATTCACCCACATCGAAGCCCTCGCTGACTACCACGATGCAGCGCCCGCTTTGCTTCAGCTCGTCGTTGACCAGGTTGGCCATCTGCCCCAGCGTCAGGCCGGATTCCCGCATATAGATTTGCAGCGGCATTGCCCGGTCGGGGTCAGCCAGCCGAGCCGCAGCCGGGATGAAGCCGATCTTGCGACCCATCGCCTGGATCACCAGTACCGGGTCCGAGGGGCAGGAGCCCGCGTTCTCCTCGTTGGCGTTTTGCACGGCCAGCGCCCAATAGCGGGCGACGCTGCCGTAGCCCGGGGTGTGATCGATCAGCTTGAATTCGCTGTCGCCTACGTCGTTGTCAATGGTCTTGGGACCACCGACGGCGACCAGGTCCAAACCACGCTTGTGAGCCAGGCCCGCCACTTGGTTGGCGGTGTCCATTGAGTCGTTGCCGCCGATGTAGAAGAAGTAGCCGATGTCGTGGGCTTTGAAGACCTCGATCACGCGCTCGAAATCCTCTCCCTGGTGCGCTTTCAGCTTATAACGGCAGGTGCCGATGCCCCCGGCAGCCGGGGTCACGCTCAGCAGGCAGATTTCCTCCTTGGACTGGGCGGACATATCGAGCAACTCTTCCTTGAGCACGCCCTCGATACCGTGAAAGCCAGCGTAGATGGTGCCGAACTTATCGGGCATCGCTTTGCACATCTCCACGATGCCGCGCAGAGTGCTGTTGATGACGGGCGTCGGTCCGCCCGATTGAGCTACGACAACGTTGTTAGGTCTAGCCATGGTATTCTCACGCCACGTACGTGCTCGCGGTCACATCGCCACCCGTGCCCGTCCAATTGGTGTGGAAGAACTCACCGCGCGGCCGGTCGACCCGCTCGTAGGTGTGCGCGCCAAAGTAGTCGCGCTGCGCCTGCAGAAGATTGGCTGGCAAGCGCTCGTGGCGGTAGCCATCGTAGAAGGCCAGGGCGCTGGACATAGCCGGTACCGGCATACCCATCTCAACCCCCTTCGCGACGACACGCCGCCAGGCTCCCTGCGCTGCTTCCACTTCATGCTTGAAGTATGGCGCCAGCAACAAGTTACTGAGTTCGGGGTTCTCATCGAAGGCTTCCTTGATCTTGCCCAGGAAGGCGGAGCGGATGATACACCCGCCGCGCCACATCAGGGCGATGCCGCCGTAGTTCAGGTTCCAGCCATATTCTTTGGCCGCGGCCCGCATAAGCATGTAACCCTGAGTGTAAGAGATAATTTTGGAGGCGTACAGCGCTTCCCGCAGGTCGTTGATGAAGGCCGCTTTATCACCATCGAACTTGGCCGCGGGGCCGGTCAGAACTTTGGAGGCGGCCACCCGTTCCTCTTTGAGGGCCGACAGAAAGCGGGCAAAGACGGCCTCGCCGATCAGCGTCAAGGGAATGCCCATGTCCAGGGCCGAGATTGCCGTCCATTTGCCAGTGCCCTTCTGGCCCGCGGTGTCGAGCACTTTGTCCACTACTTGCTCACCATCCTCGCCTTTGTAAGCCAGGATGTCGCGGGTGATCTCGATCAGGTAGGAATCGAGTTTGCCTTCGTTCCACTCAGCAAATATGGCGCTCATTTCGTCGTTGCTCAGGCCCAGCCCGACCCTCATCAGGTGGTAGGCCTCGCAAATGAGCTGCATGTCGCCGTATTCGATGCCGTTGTGGGTCATCTTCACAAAGTGGCCCGCGCCATTTTCGCCGACCCAGTCGCAGCAAGGCGAACCGTCGTCCACTTTGGCGGCAACGGCCTGGAAAATGGGCTTGACGTGCGGCCAGGCGTCGGGCGACCCGCCAGGCATGATGGATGGACCATAGCGCGCCCCTTCCTCGCCGCCGGAGACACCGGTACCGATGTAGAGCAGCCCTTTGGATTCCACGTATTCGGTGCGGCGCATGGTGTCGTGATAGTTGGAGTTGCCGCCGTCAATGATGATGTCGCCCGGTTCCAGGTGGGGAATGAGCATATCAATGAAACTGTCCACCGCTGGGCCGGCTTTGACCAGCAACATCGCCCGGCGCGGACGCTTGAGCGCGCTCACGAACTCTTCGACGGAGTGAGTGCCGATGACCTTGGTGCCCTTGGCGTTGCCGTTGATAAAGTCGTCTACCTTGGACACAGTGCGGTTGAACACCGCCACGGCGAAACCGTTGTCGTCCATATTGAGGACCAGGTTCTGGCCCATCACGGCCAGTCCGATGAGACCAAAGTCTGCTTTTGCTTCCATTTTTCACTCTCCTTTGTGTTTCTATTTCTCTACTCGAGGCAAAATGCTCAACCTGCAATTCGTCACCAGCCGAGCGTATTTCGCTTCTTGACTTGTCAATTTGCCGATTTGCCGATTTGCTGATTTGCCGGTTTCACTCGGTACAGCATTTCCCCAGCCTTGGGCACCAGTAGGATGCCTTCCTCATCACGGCCCTGCCATTCATCCGTATTGATGGCGTCAGGGTCCATATAGCCCAGGCACACTTGCTCGCAGCGTTGACGAGGGATACTGGTGGCCAGGGTTACGTCAATGCGCGCCTTTTCGATGCCGTTCTCAAAGGTGCCGATACCCCGCAAGTGCGTGGAATGCGCCAGCACGCCCCAGGGATATTTCTTAAAGCGGTCCCACTGTTTGACGAAGTAATCGCGCACGTGGTAGCCAATCTGGTCAATGACGCCGCCGTGGGTGTATGAGATTTCGTCGATATGGGGGGCGTAGATAATCACCTCGCCGCCATCGGCGATGGCCGGTTCCATCTTATACATCCCCTTGGCCGCGGTCCAGATGTCGTCGTACATATGGGGCATCACGCTGAGTACTCGCTGGAAGGGGCGGTCCACCCACACGATGTGCAGGCGGCTCGACAGCTCGGCGGCGGCGGCGTACGCCTCTTGAGGGGCCCCGATGTACAGCCCGGCCAACCTGGGATTGTGGGCAGCATCAGTCTTGACGACCATGCTGAAACCCAGTTGTGGCCGGTCGATGAAGGAGGCCGCCTGGTCGATTACCGCCCGCACCGGCGTGTCCGGGGTGCCGATGATCTCGTAGCTGGTGAGAAGCGCCCCCAGCCAATGAGAGAAGTTGATGACCTCGGGGCCGCTGATGCCGGGGAAGAAGTATTTGTTGCCGCCGGAGAAGCCGACCACTTCGTGAGGGAAGGTAGGCCCGCAGATGAAGATGCTGTCGTAGTCCAGGATCAGGCGGTTGAGCCTGACCGGCACCTCCATAGACAGCAGTCCCTTGCTGATCTCCTCGATCCTGGTGGCGGGGATGGTGCCCAGGGTGACGAAGGTCTCCGGCTGATCCCAGCGGTGGTTGAAGATATGAGTGTCTCCCACCTTCCCGCCCACCACCGGCTGGCCGACCAGTTGACTCAGGGCTGCGTCGCTCATTGGCTGATGAGTGCCCAGGGCCACCAGATAGTCCAGGGCTGCTACCCGTCCGGCCAGGATGTCCTGGAACAGTCGGAACATCATCGGAGTGGGCGCAGTGCGGGTCCCGTCGGGTACAAGAACCAGCACCCGCTTGCCGGTCAGATCAGCTTGCTCCAGCGCTTCCGTCATCAGATCTTTTGTTTCGGCCTCTGATAAAAAACTGTCTTCGTATCCCTTGCCTATAACCATTAGTCAATTCTCTCCCCTCGCAGGCTAGCCAGACCGCAGACAGCAGTCACGTTCAGTTCTGCTACCTGCCACCTTAATACCTGATACTCTGCTACTTGCTACCGTTTCCAGGGCGGCACCTCGGGCAGCAGCTTTTCGAACTCAGCGACGAGTTGGGCTTCGTATGCGCCTTTGTACTCGCCTGCCAGAAACTTATGCACCCCCTCGTCGTGGAACCGCTGCCAGGACTCCTCCTCATAGCCAGGGTTTATCGGGTAGAAGAGCGCATCGTTGGCGCGAGCGGCGTTCATATCGCCCGGCGCGTCTCCGATCATTAAGATGCGATCGGAATCATATTTGCCCCGGGCCGCCAGCTCCAGGTGCAGGGCCTTCTTGCCCAACTCCTGACCGGCAACGACGCGCACATACTTGGCGATGTCGTGCTCCTCCCACTCGCGGGTTAGCGCTTCGACGGGGGTGGCCGAAACGACGATCATGTCGGCTTTGTCGGCCAGGAATTCCAGGCTCTCGCGCACATAGGGGAAGGGAGGGACATCGTGCACCATGTCGGCCACGGTTTGATTGACGCCCGTTGTCCAGGCCCAGGCCCTCTCTAATTCTGGATCGGGGCGCTCGGCCATATACGCCTTCAGACCGTCATTGCTCTTGGGGTAGGCGTCGTCGGCGATGAATTCGCGCACGCGGGGAGCCTCCGGCGGAACCACATGCCGTGCCTGCACCTCCGGTCGCTCACGCAGCAGGTCGAAGACCATAACCACCGCCGGCCAGCGGTTGATGCCGCGCCACTTGGAGTACAGGTTGACGAATTCGGCTGCCTCGCGCGCATACTTCGATACCGGCTGCAAGCCCCAATGCTTGATGGTATTGGGGCAGAAGCACTCTTTGTGCTTGATTTCCATGGTGTCGAAGGCGCAGCCGTCGGAGTCGATGCCGACGAAAAACTGGTGTTTGGGGCTTAGCTCCGCCAAAGGGCGGGCTGCTTCGGGATAGTCAGGCATAGTATCCTCCAATTAAGTGTTGTGATTGGTGTGTGACTCTAGCCCTGGTCGTGGGCCTTTCGTCCAAGAGCCTGGAAGACTGGAAGATTGGATGGCTGGAAGATTGGCAAAAACTATCGTCCGGGTTGCCAGCCTACCAACCTTCCAATCTTCCAGTCTTCCAACCTTCCATCCCTACACTCCGCTGAACGCTGAGAACCCACCATCGATGGGCACCACCACGCCGGTGATGAAGGTCGAGGCGGGCGAAAGCAGCCAGAGCACGGTACCGAGCAAATCCTCTGGATCGCCAAAGCGGCCCATTGGGGTGTGGTCGACGATGGTTTGGCCGCGCGGCGTCAGTTCATCGCTGGCCTCGTCGACCAACAGGAACTTGTTCTGAGTGGTCAGGAAAAAACCAGGCGCGATGGCGTTGACCCGGATGTTGGGCGAATACTCTTGAGCCATGTGAACCGCCAGCCACTGGGTGAAGTTGCTGACGCCTGCCTTGGCTGCCGAATAAGCCGGGATCTTGGTCAAAGGGCGCAGTGCGTTCATCGATGAGACGTTGAGAATGACACCCTCGCCCTGCCCAGTCATGTATTTGCCGAAAACCTGGCTGGGCAAAACCGTCCCTATGATGTTCAGGTCGAATACGAAGCGTAAGGCATCGGATGGCAACTCAAAGAACGATTGATCGGGTCCTGTGGTCGCGCGGGGGTTGTTGCCACCAGCACCGTTGATCAGGCAATCTACCCGCCCGAAGGCCTCGATGACCTGTTGAGCGGTCCCTTCCAGGACTTCGGTGTTGAGTACATCCGTGCCAAGCACGATGGCCCGGCCCTGGCTGGCCTCGAGACGGGGTATCAGCCGGTCGGCCAGACTTGGATCAAGATCCACGATAGCGACGTTGGCGCCGCACCCTGCCAGCGCGCAGGCTATCTCGCCACCCAGTATTCCGGCTCCTCCGGTGATGACTACCGTCTTGCCGGCAAAGTCGTACATCTTTGTGAGTTCATTGAGATCCATAGCTTTCACACCTATCCTTTAGAGATTGGAGATTAGAGATTAGAGATTCATTCCTGAAGTCACTAGGTAGTGTTGACATTTGATTTAGCACCAGAGAGACATCATCAAACTCTGCGCGGAGTTTCAGAGGACTGGGACAAAACGTCAACACGGCCTAATCTCCAATCTCACTTTTCTGTGTCGACTCACGCACTACCAATTCTACGTCAACACGAATGGGAGGGAAAATCGCGTCGGGCTCGTCGAGCATGGCCAGGAGACGGATCATGGCCTGCTGGCCCAGGTAGTATTTGTTTACCCGCACACTGGTCAACGATGGACTGACCATGGCCGCCAGGCGGACATCGTCGAAGCCAATAATGGCACAACCGGCAGGCACACGGCGGCCCAGCTCAAGGCTGGCCTGCGCCGCCCCCAGAGCGCTCAAGTCATTATAAGTGAAGAGGGCCGATACCTGGGGATGTCCCGTCAGCAAGTGTCGGGCTGCCGCGTGCCCACCCTCAATGGTCGGGTGACCCGGCAGGATCCAATCCTCGGGGGTGGACAGGCCACGGGCGGCCATCGCCTGGCGAAATCCCTCAACCCGTTGCGCGCTGCTAGGTGATGTTACCGGCCCGGCCAGCATTCCGATGGCGGTGTGCCCCTTATTGGCCAGGTGATCTACGGCCAGCTTCGCACCCCGCTGATTGTCTACCAGGATCAGGCTAACCCCCGGATGCTCCAAGACGCGGTTGAGCACCACCAGGGGCCGGTAACCATCGGCGAAGGCGGCCGCGTCATCGTCGTTGATGCGGCTGCCGAAGAGGAGAATGCCATCCACCGGCTGGGCAGCCAGCGAGCGAAGTACCTGGAGTTCCTCATCTGGACTCTCGTCAGTGTTACACAGAAAGACGCTGTAGTCCGCCCCCCGGGCGACGTCTTGCACGCCCCGGGCAATCTCGGGGAAGAAGGGGTTGGTAATGTCGGGCACGACCAAGCCAATGGTTCGGGTGCGCCGGGTGGCCAGGCCTCGCGCCACTCGGCTGGGCCGGTAATCCAAGGCCCGCACAGCCTCCAGCACCCGTTCCCGAGTGGCAGGGCTGATTTCACCCTTGTTGTTGATGGCGCGGGAGACGGTCTGGCGCGAGACGCCAGCCGCGCGGGCCACATCTTCGATGGTGACTCGTCGCTTCATAGTCGTGAGCGCTCACGTGAACGGTCACGCGGCAGTGTACAACGGCCTTTGTCCTTTGTCAAACTAGAGAGAGGGAAATAGAGGTGTGTGGGGCGCGGCCTGCCTAGGAAAGCTGGAATCCTGAGAGCAGGCGCGCCCTATAGCGAAACTTGACGAGTTCTTAAGTGTTCTTAGCATGGAGCTAAGATAGACGAGGCTTGACATGATCGATGAGGATCCTCTAGCCCCAACCGTTGGCCTATTCAGTTCTTACCTCCCCCGGGAGCTAGTCTACGCCCTGGGGTGCAGGCCGGTGCGGGTCTTCCCCTCAGCCGGGAAGCCGACGGCTGCTGAGGCCTTCCTGCCGCGCAACTTCTGCTCGCTGGACCGACTCATCCTGGCGGGGTTTCTGGAAGAAAAGAACGCCGGCCTGGACGCCGTGATCTTTGCCGACGAGGATGACGCAACGCGGCGGCTGCACGACGTCTGGCGCGCAAGTGTAACAGTGCCGGTCTGGGGCTTCGTGGAGGTGCCACGCGCCGCCACTCCCTTAGCTGCCGATCGCTACGCCGATATCCTGGCCCGCCTGGTCGCCGACCTGGAGGCTCACACGGGGCGATCACTGGGCGCCCACAGCCTGCGCCGGGCCATCGCCGTGTTTAACGAGCAGAGGAGTCTGCTGGCCGACCTCAAACGTCACTGGCTGGCCGGGAGCGTGAACACGGTGGCTTACCGGCGACTGCGCCGGACCGCGCTCACCCAGGACCCGGTGACGGCCAACGAGCGGCTGCGGGAGACCCTGGCGGCTTCGGAGGGTGGTGTAAATGGCTCCTCCGACCCGCCAGCCCGGCGCCTGCTCCTGTTGGCAGAATTGGCCGCCCCCGCCGGGCTGGTGCGTTTGGTCGAGGCGAAGGGCGCACAGGTGGTAGCCGAGGACTCCGATCTGGACGAGCGCGACATGGCGGAGCCGGTTCCGGCCGACGCGGGGACGTTGACGGAGACCCTGGCCGCGTTGGCACGTGCCTATCTGTCAAAACCGCCAGCCCCGCGGATGCGCGACCTGTCCCGTCGCCTGGCTTATCTCAGCCGGCTGGTGGCCGAGCGCGGCGCCCAGGCCGCCATCTGCGCCTACAGCAAGTTCTGCGACCTGTACCTGGCCGAGTATCCCAGCCTGAAGGCGCATCTGGAGGGATTGGGCGTACCGGTTTTGCTCCTGGAGCTGGAGGACGAGGCTGTCAGCGGGCAACACCGCACGCGGGTCGAAGCGTTCCTGGAAATGTTGCATTAATTCGTGCCATTCGTCTATTCGTGTAATTCGTGTTTCAGTGTTTTCGCGGAGGGACACATGTTGAAACGGATCACCGGCAATGGACGGCCAACGCGAGACCGGCTGCAAATCGGTGCGTTGAAGCGGTTGATGCGTTCCCGGCTGGGGCTGCGGCTGGCACGGGCCTGGCTGGCCCAGGGGGTTGCGACCAGGCCCCACGACCGGGTGGTGGCGGACTTCTTCCTGGAACTGGCGGCACGGGCCTACGCCGACCGGTCCACGCCCGTGGTGTGGACCAACCTCTTCGCCCCCTGCGAGCTGATGTGGGGGCTGGGGCTGGTGCCTTTCTACCCAGAGACGTGGGCAAGCCTCTCCGCTATCCTGGGTTTGAGCCGCCTGGGGGTGGAAGGGGCCGAGGCGCTGGGCTACCCGGTCGATCTGTGCACCTTCAACCGGGCCGCGGCCGGCCTGCGCGCCGCCGGTCTATATCCCCGCGCCGACGCCTACGTGGCCACCTCCAACCTGTGCGACGTGACCGGCCAGATGCTGGCCGGCTTTGCCCACGCCGAAGGCCGCCCGTTCGTCCTGCTGGATGTGCCCCAGAGCGACGACGAGGCGGCTGTGACGTACCTGGCGGCGCAACTGGATGAGTTGGTAGAGCGCTGGGCGGCGGAGTCGGGAGTTCCCTACGATCCAGAACGTTTGCGGGGGGCGATCCGTCTCTCCAACCAGGCCCGGGCGCTGGCCTTGGAAGTGGCAGCGCTGCGCGAGGCACACCCGGCCCCGCTGCGTGGCTCGTCCATGCTGGGTGAACTGGGCAACCTGAGCTCGCTGTTCGGCCACCCGGCGGGCGTCGCCTATTACCGGGCGCTGCGGGACTATACACAGGAGCGGATAGGGCGCGCCGAGCCGGAGCAGGCGGTCCAGAAGGTACGCCTCTATTGGATGCACCTGGGACCCCAGTACGAGACGGATTTCCTTCCTCACCTGGAGGACGACCTGGGCGCCGTGATCGCTTTTGAGGAGTTCAGCACCGTCTGGTGGGACAGGCTAGACGAAGAAGAGCCGACCCGCTCCCTGGCCCGCAAGATGCTGTCCCATCCGCTGAACGGAACGGTGGAGCGGCGGGTGGACATGGCGTTGCGCCACGTCGCCCGCTACGACTGCGCCGGTGCCGTCCACTTCAGCCATTGGGGCTGTCGCCAGTCCTCGGGCGCGCTGCGGGTCGTGCGCGATCAGTTGCGGCGAGAGGGGATCCCGCTGCTGATCCTGGACGGCGACTGCGTGGACCCGGTCAACCTGCAATTGGGGCCGCTGCGGACGCGGGTTGAGGCGTTTGTGGAGATGTTGGTCTGACAGAAGAACGACGAAGGACGAACGACGAAGGACGAACGACGAGAATGGTCGGGTTAGACGCGAGGATTTCGTCGTTCGTCATCCGTGAGGAGTCATTCGTCTTTGGTCAGCTTTAGAGAATCTGATTCTTTGGGGGGGAACTTGAATGTACGCCGTGGGAATTGACATTGGCTCGACGTCGGGTGAGGCGCTTATTTTGGAGGGGGATCGGGTCGTGGCCTGGTCGGTGGTGGACACCGGCTACAACAGCCGCCGGGCGGCGGGGCTGGCGCTGGACGAGGCACTGGCCCAGAGCGGCCTGGCGCGGGAGCAACTGGAGCCCGTCGTGGCCACCGGCTACGGGCGGATGGCCGTCGAGTTTGCCGACAGCTAGGTGACGGAGATCTCCTGCTACGCGCGCGGCATCCACCACCTTTACCCCGAGGCCCAGACGGTGATCGACATCGGCGGGCAGGACTCCAAGGTGGTGGCTGTCGGGCCGGGGGGCAAGCCGCTGGACTTTGCCATGAACGACAAGTGCGCCGCCGGCACGGGGCGCTTTCTGGAGGTGATCGCCCGCGCCCTGGAACTGGACCTGGACGAGATGGGCCCCCGCGCGCTGCGCGCCCGACGCGCGGCGGACATCTCCAGCACCTGCACCGTCTTTGCCGAGTCGGAAGTGGTCACCCTGGTGGCCGAGGGGGTGCCGCGCGAGGAGATCGTGGCCGGCATCTGCCGCTCCATCGCCCGGCGGGTGGGCGGTATGGCGCGCCGGGTGGGGGTGGAGCCGCCGGTGGCCTTCGCCGGTGGCGTGGCCAAGAACGTGGGCGTGGTGCGCGCGCTGGAGGAGGTGCTGGGCGAGACGTTGATCGTGCCCGAGGAGCCGCAGATCGTCGGCGCGCTGGGCGCGGCGCTGCTGGCGCGGGATGGGACTGATTAAGCCGCTGCCTCGCCAAGTCCCCTCGAACGTCAAATCGTCGCTCCGTCAAAGGACGGGTATTCCCGCCCCCTTTCTGGGGGCAGCGGAGGCATATGGATAAAATGAAGATCGCTGAGATAAAAACCATCGCCTTGTTAAGCCAAACCCCCGAAGGCGGGTGGGCGGATGAGATTGATCCTTCAGAGAACCTGCACACGCTCATAAAAATCCTGACAGATGAAGGCGTGTACGGCTTTGGCAGTGTCTACACCAGCAAAGCGCTGGTAGATGCCTCATTAAGATTACTCCGTCCTTTCCTGATAGGTGAGATCGCCATTGAGCCCGAACGAGTCACAGAAAAACTGCACCAGCTTACGTTTTGGCAGGGAAGGGGCGGAGCCGTCACTCACACCATCAGCGGTATCGACATTGCCCTGTGGGACATTCTGGGCAAGGTAACGGGCCAGCCGGTGGGACGCTTACTGGGGGGCTACTATCGAAACTCCATCAAGCCTTACGGGTCTATCTTATTTGGCGAGCCCGAAGCGCTGAAAGCCAGGCTCGAATCAGTCATGGCCCGAGGATTTAGGGCGATCAAAATGGGATGGCGTCCTTTTGGCCGCGTAAGCCGGAAGATGGACGAGCTGCTGGTCAAAACTGCCCGAGAAACGGTGGGTCCCGACGTTGAACTGATGGTGGATGCGGGGGCCAGCGACCAGTTCTGGCCACACTCCTACAAATGGGCGCTTGAGACGGCCAAGATGCTGGCCGACTATGATATCGTCTGGTTCGAAGAGGCGCTCCCGCCGGATGACATCGAAGGCCACGTAAGACTGCGAGAGCATGCGC
>JAUVPY010000261.1 GCA_030598425.1 Anaerolineae bacterium | reverse complement strand
TCTTCTTCGCCCTCTCCCTCTCCCCTCAAGTTCAGGTTCCGATGTGCGACGTCGGTCTCCTCATCCGGCAGCGGTTCGTCATCGGCCGATGGCGGCGTCGACCACGAAAGCTCCTCGTCGTCCAGTCCCAGTTCGTCATCGGCTGACGCGTCAGCCGATGACGGCAGCGTCGCTGGTTGGGGTTCCTCTTCTTCCGGGAAGGCTCGCTCCTCCTCCGGACCTTCAACGGTCCAGGTATCCGGGATACCTGGCAGGCGCTCTGGGGCCTGGTAGGCCTGATCCAGGGTCCGTAAGTCGCGATAGGCATCGCTCAGCGGCACGTAGGCGAGCACGCGCATCCCTTGCCGCAGACGAGGCGTTCCCCGGGTCCAACCCTGGCGCATGGCGGCCAGGTCCAATGCCTCGGCGATGATACCCTCGACAGTCATTGCGCCTATCTCAAACAAAACGCCGTCGAGTCGAGGGGAAAGCGGGATAGTCGTGAATAGGCCCGACTTACCCACAAAGTCTTGCCCGCTGAGGGTCAGCCGGTTAGGGCCGATCAGACAGCTCTGCGCGCCCACCAATTCATTCTCGTTCAACCGGGCCAGGAAGGCGTGCCTCATCTGGTGAAAGGATACGGGCCCATCGCAGGCGGCCAGGTTGATCAAAATGTCACTCTTCTCATAGGCCAGCATGCGGCCTGATTCGGGGAAAAGGGCATCTTCGTTGATCATGATGCCGATACGCCCAACTTCGGTCTCAATCGCGTTGAAGCCCTCACCAGCCTGACAGAAGTTCATCTCCTCGACCGTCAGGTGAATCTTCTCCTGGCGGCCGATGATCTGCCCATCAGGGCCGAAGACGAAGCAAACGTGCTTGCTGTTGGCCTCCTCGCTGACACGCAAATGGAAACTACCAGCGACGATGGTCGTCTTGAATTTGAGCGCCGCCGCGCTGAATAGGTCTATGTAGGCCTCGTAGAGCGCTTCGGGGGCTTTGTTGAGCAGGCGGTTCATCTCACCCTGCAACCCTCCGCCCAGGGCCTGATCCGCAGCATCGGCGGCTCGGCCCATCAGCCGATCTTTGAGTGGGGCGAAGCGACCACGTCCTTTCTCCGCCTGTTTCATCAATCCCAGCCGGGGGCTGGAGACCAGCGAAGGGACGAGCATCACCGGTGACAGGGCGGGGAAGATGACCAACTTGGCGTCCTTGGCTTCCGCCATTCTTAAGTAGCGGAAGATGTCTTCCTGGTACTCTTCCTGTGTCTCGAAGACCCGCATTTGCTGTTGCGTGGTAGCGACTACTGCTCTATCCATAGTTTTGCACTCGTGTTGGGTGTAATGGCAGGTGGCGGTCGGCCCTCAGCGCATCGGAGAGGGACTCGGCACGACCGCCCCGGTATACGTTAACAACCTCGGCGATGATACACACACCAATCTCGGCTGGCGACTCAGCGCCTATGTCGATGCCGACGGGCGCATACACGCGATCAAACTTCTCGCGGGGGATGCCCTGCTCCTGTTCCAGCAGATCAAACACCGCCCGCACTCGGCGTTTGCTGCCGATCATCCCGATGTAGCGTGCCGGCGAGTCGAGGACTTCCAGCAAACACTCGACGTCATGGCTGTGACCACGGGTGACCAATACGATAAAGGTATCCGCGTCTATCGGCCAGTCGCGCAAGGTCGGGCGAAAGGGAGCGGCGATGACCCGGTCGGCCTGCGGAAATCGTTCAGTGTTGGCGTATTGCGGCCGATCGTCAATGACAACCACTTCGAAGTCAATCAGTTTGCCCAACGTGGCCAACGGTTGAGCCACATGCCCCGCACCGACGATGATGAGCGTCGGTGGCCGGCGTTGGACTTCGACGAACAGCTCAACTTGCTCGTCTGCGTAGGCCAACATTTGGGGCCGCCGCTGGATCAGCGCTTGGGTGGCGTCGGCCAGCACCTGCGCTTCTAGGTCGTCCAGGTTAAGGCTTCCCGACGGCTCCCGATCTAACCATACCAGGGCGCGGCGTCCCAGAGCGGCTGCGTAGTTGCCGCCGGCTTTGACGACGGTCACCATAGCCACGGGGCGGCCTTCGTCGATGGATTGTAACAGCTCGGCGAGCAACGTGGAGGTCACTTCAGGGGGCTGATCGTCTCTGGCAGGTGTGGTCATCACCCTTCAGGCGCTCCACCATAGTTCATTCTGTCGCCGGCCAGCGTTCTACGTACACATCCATGATGCCGCCGCAAACACCCAGGCTCTGCATTGAGATATCCTCAGTCAAATCAACCTCAACCCGCCGAGGGACACCCATATCAATCACGTCGAGGCCGGCGCGGATCACGTCCGCCTCGCCACAGCCACCACCCACTGTGCCCAGGTGCCGGCCCGCCGCATGGATGATCATCTTAGTGCCCACTTCGCGGGGCACTGATCCGCGCACGCGCACGATGGTCGCTACCGCGACGGGCGTGTCCTCGCGCACGAATTCAGCCAGTTTCTGATAAAGACCTTTCGCACTTTCCATATCCACTCTCGCTTCCCAAAACCTATTGCATCACACGCTGTGTATTATAACACGCTGGTCGTGTCGGTGCAACACACATAGCAGGTTTTTCCAGGGGCCGGAAACATGTTATACTATGTAAAGCGAGGTGGGTAGGGAAGCGAGACGCTGATGAAGCCGGGCACCAAGTATTACCCCTTGTACGAATATTTGCGCCCACTGGGTCAGGATGAGCCGATCACCCTGGCCTTTGATCAGATTGAGGCGATTATCGGCGCTTCGTTGCCGCGCAGCGCGAGGGCCAGCCGGGCGTGGTGGGCCAACAGCGCCACGCCCCAAGGCCAGGCTTGGCTGGACGCTGGCTGGCTGGTAGACGCGGTGGACACAGAAGAAGCTTGGGCCGTTTTCCGACCGGCGCGCATCACGTATCGGGTCACGCCCCGCCGCCGACGGGCGGGGGGCTGGAGTGCTGAGCAAGTGAAAGCCTTGCGCGAGTTCACGGGTTGGTCCCAACAAGAGCTGGCGGACCAGTTGCGCATGCGCCAGCAAACCGTCAGCGAATGGGAGACGGGTAAGTACACGCCCCGCCGCTCGACCGGGGTGCTGCTGGAGTTCATCGCCGAACGGGCGGGTTTTCGCTACCTCGTGAACGAGGAAGATAGACCTTAAAATCTTCCACGACCTCTTGACAGTTACACGTAAACGTGTTATAATCACAAATAATTGAGCGGGTGAGTTGCCCGCTTTCACTTTGCCAGTCATTACACGGTTACGTGTTAACCAGGGGAGGAATAAGAAATGAGTAGCTATAATCTCGACGAACTCATCACTCTTTGGGAGCGCGACAAATTGACGACAGAGCAGGCGGTCGGCCAGATACTGCTTATGCTACGTTCGCTGAGCCAGCAGATCCGCGAGCTGGAACAACGCTGGTGGCGACAGGACCAAGCCAACAACGCGACCAAGTAATTATCTTGGACTAACCCCGATCCCGGCCAGGATTTCCCCTTCGTCCAGCATAAATCATGGCATTTGTCTTTGCTATGGCCCGATGGTAGAATACCAATCGGAGGCTGATTCACTCCAATTGTGGGGGCGCATGGTGTCTGTGCTCCCTCGTACAGGCCACGATGGTATTCTTGCTTAAGGGATAATGCTGTGGAACTAACCGATTATCTGCGTATTTTTCGCAAGCGGGGCTGGATTGTGATCCTGGTAGCTTTGATTGCTGCCGCCAGCGCCTTCGCTTTCAGCAAGCTGCAGACGCCGGTCTACAACGCCAGCGTCAAGCTGAGCGTGAACCCGGCCCGGGCCGATTGGGGGCTGAGCAATGCTACCAAAGACCTGCTGCGCAACTACGCGGAGAACATCCGTACCCACACTATGGCCCAAGAGGTCATTGATCGCGCCCAGCTTGATATGGACACCACCACGCTGCTGGGCAAGCTCTTCGTGAGCCCAGCGGCCGACACCTTTACCTTGCAGATTGATGCCCGTGACACAGACCCCGAAGTCGCGATGACCATCGCCCAGACCATGGCTGAGGTTTTTGCGGAAGACCGGGATGCCTGGAACCAGCGGCAGGACAAGCGAGACCGTATCGAGGTCAGCATCCTGGACAACGTGTGGAATCTGGGCTATCGGCAGTACTCGCCCAATACCAAGATCAACACCGCTGCGGCAGGACTGTTTGGCCTGCTGGTCGGTCTGTTGGTCATCTTCTTCCTGGAATGGTTGGAGCAGGACGTGATCCGCTCGGCGTCCGATTTGGAGCGGGCCATCGGGGTGACGGTGCTGGGTAGCATTCCCCCCGCGCCGTCGGACGCGAGTGCTCACCAGTCGTCCCCGCGACGCCGGCTCTTTCGTCCCCGCCTGGCGTAGCACGTGAGCAACGTTAGGAGAGGTTTCCAAGCCTATGGACTCAATCATCACTCTGACTGACCCCACCTCGCCTGCGGCCGAAGCCTATCGGACGCTGCGCATTAACTTGGAGTTCGCCAGTATTGACGAGCCGTTGCGCACGTTGCTCGTCACTTCCTCCGGGCCCGGCGAGGGCAAAAGCACCGCGCTGGCCAACCTGGCCGTGGCTATGTCCGACGGTGATCGGACCGTCATCCTGGTGGACTCCGACCTGCGGCGGCCCAGCCAGCATGAGCTGTTTGGCCTCTCCAACGAGCACGGCCTGAGCGATATGTTTCGCACCGAGTCCGCCTTCGACGACCCGCCCCTGCAATTTGTCCCCGACAGCAGTCTCAAAGTCTTGACCAGCGGGCCGCTTCCCCCCATCCCCAGCCAATTGCTGGCCGCACGCAAAATGGACGAGGCGATCGCCCGCCTGGCGGAACGGGCCGACGTGGTGCTCTTCGACGCGCCACCAGTGGTAGCCGTAACTGACGCTTCACTGCTGGCTAGCAAGGTGGATGGTGTTTTGCTGGTTGTCAGGGCCGGCGACACCCGACGTGACCACGTGCGCGCCGCCAAGGATCGCCTGGAAAAGG
>JAUVPY010000102.1 GCA_030598425.1 Anaerolineae bacterium | reverse complement strand
GCAAGTTGCTGGAGCAGGCGTGGATTGACCCGCTCGGGCTCTGGCGTGCTATAGCGCAGCCAGGTGTCGCCGTAGTCTTCCACTGTGACCAAGTCTTCCACGTCGGACAGCAGTCCATCAAGGGGCTCAGCCAGTTGCAGCTCCAGCAGCGGATCACCCAGCAATTGAGCCTTGAGCTCGGTGGCCGTTCCCAAGGCCACGATGCGCCCGCGCCGGATGATGGCGATACGATCGGACAGCATCTCCGCCTCGTTCAGGTTATGGGTGCACAGGATGATGGTGTGTTGGTCACGGCGCAGTTCGAGAATAGCGTCACGCACCAGCTTGGCACTGTGCGGGTCCATGGCCGACGTCGGTTCATCCAGGAAGAGCACCTGTGGATCGTGAAGCATGGCCCGCACCAGCGCCAGCTTTTGGCGCATACCCTTGGAGTATTCCCCCGTGCGCTTGTCCCGCGCGTCCCACAACTCAAACCGCTTGAGCAGGTGCTCGATCCGTTCGGCCCGCTCCGAGCGTGAAAGTCCCTGCAATTGGCCGAAAAAGTCGAGATAGTCCATTCCCCGCATACGCAGGTAAAGGCCGGGGAATTCGGTCAGCAAGCCCACGATATACCGGACCATATTGGCGTCATCCACGGTATCGTAGCCCGCGATGCGTGCCCAACCGGCCGTCGGCTTCAATATGGAGGCCAACATGCGCACCGTCGTCGTCTTACCCGCGCCATTTGGCCCCAGCAGAGCCAGCACCTCCCCTTCGCGCACCGAAAGGTTTATGCCATCGACGGCCGTAAAATCACCAAATTGCTTGGTTAAACCCAGCGTCTCGATCATCTGATCAATGCCATCTCCGTTGTCTCATTATACCAGAGTTTAAGAGTCCGCAAAATAACCTGTTGGTACTGGCAGCCGGGATTATTGCCAAGCCCGTGACTTTGTAGCATAATCGACTCATACCCGGTGGGGCATCTGTTTTGGCGAGGGATTTTGTGGAGGCTTAGTGTAGATGATAGTGGGGAAACTGAAACGGACGATCGCCTTAGTTAACAAACAGAAGCGACTTAGAGAGATCCTGGAAGAGATGGGAAACGTCGCCGTCGCCTATTCGGGCGGCGTGGACAGCACCTTGCTGCTCAAGCTGGCATACGATTCCCTGGGCGACGAGCGGGTGGTGGCCTTGACGGCCGTCTCGCCCAGCCTGCCGGCCCACGAACTGGAGGAAGCCCAGGCCATTGCCATAGGGATGGGCGCCCGCCACGTGCTGATCGACAGTCACGAGGCAGAAGACCCAAGTTACCTGGCCAACACGCCGAATCGCTGCTATTTCTGCAAGAGCAACGTCTATGATGAACTGATAGACTACGCGCAGCGGGAAGGCTACGGCGCCATAGTAGACGGCACCAATGCCGACGATGTGGACGACCACCGTCCTGGCCGTCGGGCAGCCCGTGAACTGGGCGTGCGTAGCCCGCTGCAAGAGGCAAGTCTCACCAAGGCCGAAATCCGCAACCTGGCCCACGCGCTGGAACTGCCCAACTGGAACAAACCATCGGCTGCTTGTCTTTCGTCGCGCATCCCTTACGGCACCCCCATCACCCTGGAGATGCTATCGCAAGTTGAGCGGGCTGAATTGGTCTTCAAGGAGATGGACTTTGGCCAGTTGCGAGTGCGCCACCACGACGAAGTTGCTCGCATCGAGGTGGATCCCGACGACTTCGAAGAGGTGTTGGCGGTTCGGGATCAGATCGTCGAGGAGCTCCAGGCGTTGGGCTACACTTACGTCACCCTCGATCTGGACGGCTTCCGCTCCGGCAGCATGAACGAAGCCCTTCTCAGCACCTCAGACAACCCCACGGACGGAAAAGAACACTGACATTTATCTTATGGATGCTGAAAGACTAAGAAGATTGTTGACTGAGGTGCAGGAGGGCCAGGTGGATGTGGATCAGGCCCTGGACCGCCTGCGTGCCCTCCCCTACGACGATATTGGCTACGCCCGGCTGGACGTGCACCGTTCGCTGCGCCAAGGTCTGCCCGAGGTCGTCTTTTGCCAGAACAAGACGGCCGAGCAAGCGACGGGCATCCTGGAGCGGCTGTGGGAGCACCACGATCGCGTTTTGGCCACGCGCGTAACGGCCGAGATGGCAGCCGCCATCCAGTCCCGGCTGCCCCAGGCGGAGTATGATCCCACGTCGCGCCTGCTGAATCTGGCCCGCACTCAACCCTCCCCGCCCGACGGAGACGCCCCCTATGCTATGGTCGTCAGTGGCGGCACGTCGGACCTGCCGGTGGCCGAAGAGGCCGCCCAGACGGCCGAGTTCACGGGCAGCCGGGTCGAGAGAGCCTACGACGTAGGCGTGGCCGGTGTCCATCGTCTGCTGGATGAGCGCGAGCGTCTCTCCGGCGCTGACGTGGTTATCAGTGTAGCGGGTATGGAGGGCGCACTGACCAGCGTCGTCGGCGGGCTGGTCGCATGCCCCGTGATCGGCGTGCCGACCAGCGTGGGCTACGGTGCTCATTTCGATGGGCTGGCTCCACTGCTGGCCATGCTCAATTCCTGCGCCCCCGGCGTGGCCGTGGTCAACATCGACAACGGTTTTGGGGCCGGGCTTTACGCGCATCTAATTCTGCGGCGGATCAGGGATCGGGGAGCCAGGGAATCCGGGGATCAGGAAAGATGAGGATTGTTTACTTCGACTGCATCGCCGGCGCCAGCGGTGATATGATCCTGGGTGCGCTGCTGGACGCTGGCCTGCCGGAGGCGACGCTGCGCGAGGGGCTGGCCGGTCTGGGGCTGGATGATTTTGACCTGAAATGTCACCACGTTCTCAAGAATGGGTTCAGCGCCACCAAGGTGGACGTGCTCGTCGCTGACGACGTGCCAACCCGCCACCTACCCGAGATCGAGGCCATCATCACGAAGAGCAGCCTCTCCCCAGGCATCAAGGAGCGGGCAACAGCCATCTTCCGGCGATTGGGTGAAGCGGAAGCGGGTATCCACGACACGTCCCTCGATCAGGTACACCTGCACGAACTGGGTGGCGTGGACACTATCGTGGACGTGGTCGGTGCGTTGGTCTGTTTGGAGGCGTTGGGTATCGAGCGAGTTTACGCATCCCCGCTGCCGATGGGGCGTGGGTTTGTGCGCGGCGACCATGGGTCAATCCCGTTGCCCGCACCAGCCACGCTTGCGCTTTTGGCCCAGGGGGCCGCTTCGGGGGAGGGCATTCCTTTGGTAGGGGTTGACCTGGAGGTGGAACTGGTCACCCCCACGGGGGCAGTGATTCTCTCCTCGCTGGCGACCGCCTTTGGCCCCATCCCGCCCATGACGTTGGCGGCCGTCGGCTATGGAGCTGGGGGCCGCGATCTGCCTATCCCCAACGTGCTGCGCCTGCTGGTGGGCGAGAGGGCGACGCCCGACGGAGCCATCGCCGAGACGTTGACGTCGCTCGAGACCAACGTTGACGACCTGAACCCCGAGATCTACGATTACGTGATGGCCCGTCTCTTCGATGCTGGCGCGCTGGACGTCTTCCTGTCCCCGATCCAGATGAAAAAGAACCGCCCGGCGACGCTGGTGCGCGTCCTCTGCCAACCCGCCGACGCCGATGCGCTGATGGCCATCCTGTTCGCTGAAACCAGCACCCTGGGGGTGCGGCAACAGTTGGTGACACGCCATTGCCTGGCCCGGACAACCCACACCGTCGAGACGCCCTACGGCTCGGTGCGCGTCAAGGTGGCCAGTCTGGGCGATGGTCAGGTCAAAGCCGCGCCCGAGTATGAGGATTGCCGGCGGCTGGCCAAGGCGAGCGGCGTCCCCTTGCGCGAAGTCTATCGCGCCGCCGAAGAGGCGGCCAAGGCCTTTGTCTAGGCCGTGTTGACATTTGGTCCTAGCCCTCTGGGGCTCCAGCGAAGAGTCTGATGATGTCTCTCTGGTGCCAATTCAAGTTTCAACACTATCTAGTCACTCTCCCACCATTCAGCCAGGACGTCGGTCAGGGTGGGACGACCGATCTCCTGCAATTCGTAGCGTACCCGGTCCATAGGATGCTTGACGTTACGCAGCACCCGCCCCAAGTCGATGGGGGTGGCGGCGATAACTGCATCGCACGGGGTGGCGTTGATGGTCGCTTCGAGGTCTTCGATTTGCCCTGCGCCATAACCCATTGCCGGTAACAGCGGACCGGTTTGAGGGTACTTCTCGAACGTCTCGGCAATACTGCCCACCGCATAGGGTCGTGGGTCAATGATCTCGACCGCGCCAAAGCGCCACGCGGCGACGATACCGGCCCCGTAAGCCATCTCACCGTGGGTGAGGGTGGGACCATCCTCGATGACCAGTACGCGCTTGCCACGGATACAGCTTGGGTCGTCTACAAAGATGGGGGACGCGGCATCCACGACCACCGCATCCGGCGACAGCCGCTCGATACTGGCGCGCACTTTGGACGTCTCGGCCAGGTCAGCGGTATCAATCTTGTTGATGACCACCACATCCGCCATTCGCAGATTGGCCTCGCCGGGATGATAGCCGGCCTCGTGGCCAGCTCGATGTGGATCGGTCACGACGATGTGGAGGTCGGGCCGGAAGAAGGGAAAGTCGTTGTTGCCGCCGTCCCACAATACGACATCGGCCTCCGCCTCAGCCTGACGCAGAATAGCGTCATAATCTACCCCGGCGTAGACAATACTCCCTCGATCAAGGTGGGGCTCGTATTCCTCTCGCTCTTCGATGGTGCAATCGTGGCGGTCCAGGTCGCCGTAATCGGCGAAACGTTGCACCGCCTGGGCCGCCAGATCACCGTAGGGCATGGGGTGACGCACCACGACCACCCGTTTGCCCATCTCTTTGAGGATATCGGACACGCGGCGAGTGGTTTGACTTTTGCCCGCGCCGGTACGCACAGCGCCGACGGATACAACCGGCTTACTGCTTCTGAGCATCGTGCCTTCGGCTCCCATCAGTCGGAAATCGGCACCGGCAGCCAGAACCTGTGAGGCTTTGTGCATCACATATTCGTGGGGCACGTCGGAATAGGCGAATACGACCTGCTGAACCTTGAGATCGCCAATTAAATCACCCAGCTCTTCCTCCGGGTAGATAGTGATGCCCTGCGGGTAGAGCGATCCCGCTAATTGAGACGGATAAACTCGTCCCTCAATGTTGGGAATCTGGGTTGCGGTGAAGGCCACGACATCGTAGCCTTCGTTATCCCGAAAGAACACATTAAAATTGTGGAAGTCGCGGCCGGCGGCTCCCATGATGAGCACACGAGTCTTCTCCATTGAAGAAATCTCCTTTCGACAAAGTGAGTAAGAAAGGGCGTATGGTCGTACACCAAACGCCCCGCGATCATGCGTATCAGATCTATACTTGGCGCGGACGATAGGTCAGGCGTGAGAGGAGGACGCCCAACTCATAGAGGAGAAAGAGTGGTGCCATAACCAGCAGCATATTCACAGGATCCACAGTTGGGGTAATGGCAGCAGCAATAAGAGCGATGCCGACGATAGCATATTTGCGATTCTTCTTGAGGGTCTCCGGCGAGATGACGCCCAGCCGGGCCAAAAAGGCAAGGATCAGCGGAGTCTGGAAACTGATACCAATCCAAAACGTCAGCCGCGCGACAAAGCCAAAATAAGACTGGGGCCGAGGGGCGGTAGGGATACCGAGAAAGCCGAGGAGAAAAGGCAGTGCAGCGCGCAGCATCACAAAGTAGGCAAAGGCCACGCCCAGCAGAAAAAGCAGCGAAGCGCTGGGGACAATGATCCACAGATAACGGCGCTCTTCTTTCGTCAGACCGGGCACGAGAAAGCGGATAAACTGATAAACGATGACCGGCATGGCCAACACGAACCCGCTGATGAGAGAGACGCGCATAAAGATGCCGACGTTTTCGGTGACCTCAATGGACTGTAGCATCTCTCGGCCCCCAAGCGGTATGGTCAGGAATCCCACAAGCCGGTTGGCAAAGAGGAAACTGAAGGCCGTGGCGATAAGCAAAGCAAGGGAGGCTCTGACCAGACGGTCGCGCAACTCCGTCAGGTGCTCCATCAAGCCCATTTGAGATTCAAATTCCTCGGCCGGGAGGGCCTCGGGATCTTGGAGGGAGGGGGTATCAGGTGTCGACATTCTCGACGTCGCCGTTCAGGGTGTCGGGTTGTTCTGCAGGTGAAGCTTCAAGAGAGGCCGGCTCGGCAGTGGCATCAGATGGTGATGTGGACGATGGGCTGAGGGCTTGCTCCAGATCAGCCTGAGCATCCTTAAATGGCTTGGTCAACGTTTCCTGTAGACCTTCACCTGTGCCACCGAGGGGTTTGGTGAAGGCTTGCTCCAGTTCAGCCTGAGCCTCTTTGAATGGCCTAGTCAGCGATTCCTGGAGTCCTTCGCCCGTCTCAGTCTTGGACACACTGTCAATCTCTCTTTGCCACTCGTTAGTAAGACCCTGCGATAGAGCGCGCACCTCACGCATAGTCTTTCCGACTGATCGTGCTAATTCAGGTAACCGTTCCGGGCCAACGACGATAAACGCAATGATCAAGACGACAATAAGTTCTAGTGGGCCGATGCCCAAAAAATCCATAAATCACGCCTTCGATGCTTGTGGAGTCAACGTTGCAAGGATGTGCTCACGTCCGCGACTTGCCAGACTGCCCAACACACCGTTCACAAAGCGGGGCGAGCTATCACTGCCAAATAGCTTAGCCAGTTCGACTGCTTCGTTAATGGCGACCTTGGGTGGGATATCTGAATCAAAGAGGAGCTCGTAGATAGCAATGCGCAGGATGTTGCGGTCTACCACCGCAATCTGGTCCACTGGCCACTCGGGCGCCAGTTCTGCCATCACCAGGTCAAGTTCTGACTTGCGGTCCACGACCCCTTCTACCAGGTGAAAGGTGAACGCTGTCGCAGATGCTGACATAGGGCGATCTCTAAGCCGGCAGCCCAATGCGTACTCGGGGCTGTGCCGGGTGAAATCAAGCTCATAAAGTCCCTGAAGTGCGACTGCACGGGCGCGACGACGTGCTTTCATACGCGTTGCCCTCCGCCAAGATTTGTAAGTGTGCGAGTACTCTAACCCTTCGGCCATTACGCCCACAGCCAAGACATGCCCGGCTGCTCCAAGAAGGGTCTGCTCTACTGAATTCAGTTACTCCAAAGGAGAGGGAAGTCCACGTCCTGGACATGAACGTTGACTGCCAACACCTCCATACCGACCATGTCTTGAATAGCCCGGCTGACTTCGCTTTGCAGCGCTTGCCCCAGCCGCAGCAGGTTGGCCTCGGATTCGGCGACCACGTGGAGGTCTACGGTCACGGCGTTGTCGTTGATACATAGGTCCACGCCGCCTGCCCTCCCAGGCCGACACAGCACTCGCTCAACATTCAGCCGCCGCTCATCACCCATGCGGGCAACCCCGGGCGTTGCCAACGTCGTGAGGCGGGCAACGGTAGTGAGCACAGTGGGATGAATTGTTACGGTACCGAGAGCTTGTTCCATAAGCCCTTGCTCTTAAAGAGCGCTCGCAAGCCTACAACGCTTTTCTAAAACTCACCCAAGGCTTCCAAGAACAAAAGTTAAAATGTGATATTATATTACCACGGTACTACCGATTATGCAAACCCCAGCCAAACTTCTAGTGCATCACCATGCCGCCGTCTACCGAGAGCACGTGCCCGGTGACGAAACTGGCTTCGTCGGAGGCCAAAAAAGCGACGGCCCTGGCAACATCTTCTGGCTGCCCGAACCTGCCCAACGGCGTCATCTGCACACCCCAATCCTGTAGTTCCTGGGGCAGATCGGCCGTCAACTCAGTCTCAATGAAACCCGGCGCCACGGCGTTGACAGTGATATTACGACCGCCAAGTTCTTTGGCCAGG
>JAUVPY010000327.1 GCA_030598425.1 Anaerolineae bacterium | reverse complement strand
GCCCCACTCTACGAGCAGGCCAACAACAACATCAAGGAACTGATACCCATGGTGCCTATCGCCCACGGTGCCCCGGCAGATGCCGCCCTGGGTGACGTGGAAAACGCTCACACCGCCGTACTTGGTCCTCCAGACTTGTGGACGGTGAAGCCCGGTGACAGAGATACCCTCATCTACCTGAAGGCCGCCGAGCCCATCAGCCTGTACTGCATGGACGAAACCGACGGCGAGTCGTTGGACGCCTGCAAGATGGTCACCGAAGGCTTGCTCAAGTACGACAAAGACGGCGTGGCCCAACCGACGCTGGCCACCGAGTGCTCGGCCAACGAGGACGCCACCGTCTGGACCTGCACCCTGCGCGAGGGCGTCACGTTCCACGACGGCTCAAGCGTGGATGCCAACGACGTGGTTCGCTCCTGGGATGCCGGCATGAACGCCGCCAGCCCCTACCACATCGGCAACACCGGCGCCTTCGAGTACCCGTCCTACCTCTTCGACGCCTTGATGAACCTCGAGGAGTAGTCGTGCCCCATCTGACGCTCGCTCCTGAGGCGTATTGCTAACAACGCGGGATGGCTTACCAGCCCACCGGGCAGTAGGCCATCCCGTGTTCTTTTCTGGGTGGGATCTCCCGGCTTTTCGGGCAAACGCACCTGATCGGTCACAGCTTTGATTTTGATTCGGAGACTGTCCTATGACTAAATACATCATTCGAAGATTAATAGCCTCGCTACCTGTATTGGCTGGTGTCTTGATAGTAACCTTTTTCCTGGCGCGGTCGGTGCCCGGTGACCCCTGCACAGCCATCCTGGGTGAAAAAGCTACCCAGGAGGCTTGTGAGCGCTTCCGTCACAATAAAGGACTGGACAAACCGATCTTTGTACAATTCGTGCTCTACGTGAAAGACCTGGCCCACGGTGATTTCGGCGAGTCGATCCGATTCAAGCGCCCGGTCACCCAAATCCTGGTCGAGCGACTGCCAACCACGATCGAACTGGGGCTGGCGGGATTGTTTATCGCCTCTCTTATTGGAATTCCATTGGGCATTATTTCGGCTATTCGCCACAACTCTTCCGTCGACGTGGGCACTATGGTAGGGGCCAATATCGGCGTTTCGATGCCCGTGTTCTGGCTGGGCTTGATGCTGATGTATGTTTTCGCCTTACTACTGAAAGACACGCCTTTTTGGCTGCCCCCATCTGGGCGCTTGTCAGCCGGCGTTACGCCTGTACCATTTTACGAATTCTATGGATTGGACCTGGGCGAAGGAGTCCTGTTCAAGCTGGGACAGTTCTTTGCCAAACTATATATCTTCAATTCAATCATCACCTTCGACTGGGAGGTCTTGAAAGACGCTACCAGGCATTTAATCCTGCCGGCCCTGGCCCTGTGCACCATCCCCATGGCGATTACGGCGCGTATGACTCGCTCCAGCTTGCTGCAAGTGCTGGGATTGGATTACGTGCGCACTGCCCGGTCCAAAGGCCTGAGAGAACGGCGGGTGGTCATCAGCCACGCCTTCCGTAATGCGCTGCTCCCGATCGTGACCATCATCGGGCTACAATTGGGGATCCTCTTCAGCGGCGCGATTCTGACCGAAACGATTTTTAGCCTGGCCGGCGTGGGAAGCAGCCTGCGCGTGGCCATAAACGCCCGCGATTACACCATTATTCAGGGCTTCACGGTGGTGATCGCGGTGGGCTATATCATGGTCAATCTGTTTGTCGACGTATCTTATGCCTTCCTGGATCCCCGGATCAAGCTTGATTAAAGAACCTAAGTTGCTACCTTGCCAACTAATAACCAGAAAGTCAATCACGTCTTGCCAAATACATAATGGAAGTATGTAGTAGGGAGTAAGAAGTAAGGGCTTTTTTTCCCTACTCCCTACTCCCTACTTCCTACTCCCTGGTTTGGACGCATAGGTGGCAACTTGAGTTAAAGAGTAAAGCTAAACGACTTTGAATGGAAAACGCACTCTATGACCACAAATGAGAAGACTCTCTCCGGCAGTGCGGCACCATTGGCACGCCACTCCGGAAACCCGTGGGTGGTGGCCTTGCGGCGCCTTTTCCGACAGCGGTCAGCCATCATCGGTATGATTATGCTGGGGTTCTTGCTTTTTACCGCGATTTTTGCGCCGCTTATCGCCCCCTATGACCCAATTGAGGTGCTGATTGGGAAAGAGCCGGTCAAGAAACGGGACCCACCCTGCATTCACCTGCTGGGATGTCCTGAAGACCAACCCCAACATATCATGGGTATTGATGGCAACGTGCGGGACGAATTCAGTCGCGTCGTGTACGGAACCCGTATCTCCTTGTTCATCGGGTTTATCACCATCGGTTTGGCTGTTTTCGTGGGGACGCTTCTGGGATCTATTGCCGGTTACGCCGGCGGCTGGGTTTCCGACTGGGCCATTATGCGTGTCATGGACGTGGTGTTGGCCTTCCCCTTCTTGCTGTTGGCGATTGCCATTGTTGCCGTGCTTGGGCCCGGTCTAGTCAATGCCATGTTGGCCATAGCTATTGTCAACATTCCAACCTATGCCCGCGTTATTCGCTCCACCGTCTTATCGGTTAAAGAGGAAGAATACGTAACGGCAGCTCGATCAATCGGAGCCGGCCACTCGCGCATTCTCAGCCTGCATGTATTGCCGAATTCGGTCCCCCCTCTTATTGTGGCGGCCACGCTGGGCGTCGGCACTGCCATTTTGGAGACGGCCGCCCTGTCGTTCTTGGGATTGGGCTCTCAACCACCAACCCCCGAATGGGGGGCCATGTTAGCCGGCGAACGCAATCAAGTCTTCAGCGCGCCGCATCTGGTGTTTTTCCCCGGTCTGGCGATTATGGTTACGGTGCTAGGCTTTAACCTGCTGGGGGACGGTCTGCGGGATGCGCTCGACCCGCGCCTGCGCCTGTAAGGAAAGGAAATCCACGAATGTCATCCGACAAGGTACCCGGCTCGAAACCTCCGAGTCTCACAGCGGATGCTTCTGCCCGCCGCCGGGGACGGATGGGTATGGCCATCCCCTGGGAGAACATACCCTGGTGGGGCATCATCATCCTGATCGTGGGCGTCATCATCGGCTATTCGGTGCTGACCAACAGCTATTACCTGGATGCGCTGTACTTCATCTTTGACCTGCCGTGGAATAAGCAAGCGCTGGGGAAATCGGACGTCGGGGAGAACGGCGAATGGGCGGTGACGGCCAGACCGGCGTTGAAGGCCGGTACGTATACGCTTTACGGCGCATACCGGGACGAAAACGACGAGGTGGTGGGACGCAGCGACGTATACACTATCGAAGTGCCAAAGGGTGCGCCTGAGGTGGAGGCAAAGCCGATCACAACTCCGAGTGAGATCCCTATCGAGGTCCATACCAGCACGCCCACCATCGCTGGCGTGGCCCCGGAGGGTGTCGACTCTGTGGTGCTATACGACGATTTCAGCAGCCAGCCGCTGCGAATAGCGCGCCGCATGTGGACTGCAAGAGGGGTGTTCCTTACTATCAGGGTGACGCTGCTTTCTTTCGCCGGTGCGATGGTCTTGGGACTGGTATTTGGTTTGATGCGGGTCTCCAGCCGTTCGCCAGATTTGACCATCCATCTGGGGCGGAGGCTGCTCATTGGCTTGGGCGCGATCATTCTGATTTTAGTGGCAGTACCCACCTGGAGAAACCTGACGTCGGCGCTACTGGTGGCCGTCATCGTGGAGGCCGTCATGTTTCTCGTGCCGGCCATGCCCTATACCATCTCGACGTTATACGTGGAGGTGGTGCGGGGCGTGCCCATGCTGGTGATCATCCTCTACATGGGGTTCGCTATAACTCCTGCGCTGCGCAAGGCCACCGACGGTCAGGTTAACTTGCAAGGTCTGCCAGCGGCGATCATTGCACTTTCCTTTGGCTACGGGGCGTACCTGTCCGAGGTGTATCGGGCCGGCATCGAGTCGATCCCGCGTGGGCAGATGGAGGCGGCGCGCTCCCTGGGGATGAGTTACTTCCAGGCAATGCGCCACATCATCTTGCCTCAGGCGATCCGGGTCGTGATGCCTCCCTTGGGCAATGACTTCATCGCCATGCTTAAGGACTCCTCGCTGATCTCGGTCATTGCTCTGCCTGAAGTGTTACAGTCGGGGCGTCTCTGGATTTCGCGCAATTTCCGCGCCTTTGAGGGCTTCAATTCAGTGGCACTGGTCTATCTGGTGATGACGCTGCTATTGTCATTGTTGGTGCGTTTCATCGAGCGGAAAACGGCTTTGCCTGGAAAATGATGCGTGAGACGTAAAACGTAATGCGT
>JAUVPY010000363.1 GCA_030598425.1 Anaerolineae bacterium | reverse complement strand
TGGCCTACAACGTGATCGCCCATAACGGGCCTGGCGCCGGGATCTATTTTGAATTCCTGCCATATACCCAGGAGACAGGCGGTTTTGAACATCTGGGGCTGTATGTGTGCCAGCAAAGCCCGAAAACGGCAGCCCTTCGCATACGTGAACTTCTAAGGGAAGACGGAGCACATCAAGGAGCTGAGGGAGACGCAACCATATGATCGGAGACAAACTGATCATCGAACAATATCACACCAACCGGGCCTCCGATATCTTGGTGCTAGTGGCGGACCGCCCCCTGGACAAATTCGTCATCACCGTGGCCGGCGAATCGGGTGCCGGCAAGTCCGAGCTGGCCTCCGAGATCGCGCGACTGCTCACGGAAGAGGGTTTCAAGACAGGCATCCTTCAGCAGGACGATTATTTCGTCTTTCCACCCAAGACCAACCACGAGATGCGCCGCCGCAATTTGGAACAGGTCGGCCCTTACGAAGTCAAGCTCGACTTTCTCGACTCCAACCTGCGCTCGTTCAAGCGCGGTGAGAGCCCCATTTACAAACCCCTGGTCATCTTCGACGAGGATCGGATTACGTCCGAAGAGATGGACACGGGTGACGTGCAGGTACTCGTCGCTGAAGGGACCTACACCTCCCTCCTCCAGTTTGTCGACATTCGAGTGTTCATCGACCGCGATTATCACCAGACGCTGGAAGCGCGCAAGCGCCGCGCCAGAGACAAATGGGAGCCGTTCATGCAGGACGTGCTGGAACGGGAGCACCACATCATCTCTGAGCACAAGGCACTGGCCCAAGTGGTCATCCCCGCCGATTTTGGGAGCATCCAGCTCCAATTCAATTAGAATTGACAAACATAAGGTCGCCCGGTATAATATATGAGGTATGACCAAGCCAAGCTCTTCGGCGCTAGCTTCGCCAAGAGGTTGATAAAACACCGAGTTCACTTACCGCGTTTCTTAGTCGTACGCTAGACTCTCCAAAACCAGCCCTTACCTGCCCTTAAACACCTGACCTTATATGTGTACTGGTAAAACAACGGAATATTGGAAGATTGGCGAAATTGGCTAAGTGCCTCGCACCTAATGGGTGAGGCCGTTCCAGAAAAATAGTTGTCCCAAGTTTCATTGATTTCACCGCCATACTCGTGATCTTTGGGATGATTTAAATTCTGGAACTTCCTAAGCAGTTACAATCTGAAGACAAACCAAGCCAGGAGGACATTGTGCCAAACAAAATGTCGTCGCGCCAACGCATGTTGACCGCTATCGATTGCCGGCAACCCGATTATACACCGTGTGCTTTTATGCTTTTTATGGCGCTCAGAGACCAGTGCCAAAGCTACGCCGAATACATCGAGCGGCAAGTGGAGATGGGGTTGGACACGTGTGTCGATCTGCCACCTCCATCGACGGAAATCAACGACCACGGCGATCTGTATGGCCTGCCGGTAAGCTACGATCCACGGGTGACCATCAAGGAATGGATGGAAGATCAGCCCGGCGAGCGCGACCCCATCATGGTCAAAGAATACCACACACCGGCTGGTGTGCTGCGTACCGAGGTGCGCCAGACCAGAGATTGGCCCCACGGTGATCATGTGCCCTTTCTCGACGATTACCTGGTGCCTCGGTCCAAAAAATTCCTGGTGACACAGCCAGAAGATCTCCAAGCCCTGAGTTATCTGCTCGTGCCCCCTGGCGAGGCAGAGGTGACCGCCTTTCACGCCGAGTCGCGGACAGTCTTGGAGCTGGCCCGCCAGCACGACTTGCTGGTGACCTCAAGCTGGGGCGTGGGAGCCGACTTGATCGGGTGGATACACGGTCTACAAAACCTGGTTTATACCACCTATGACCAGCCTGAGTTCGTGCGCGAGATGCTGGACATCATCGCCACCTGGAACCGAAAGCGTATGGAGGTGGTGCTGGACGTCGGGATTGATCTGTACATCAGACGGGCCTGGTACGAGAACTGCGATTTCTGGACTCCGGCCACGTACCGCGAATTCCTCTTGCCCATCGTCAAAGCTGACGCTGAACTGGCGCACCAGAAGGGAGCCAAGTTTGCCAACATCGTCAGCTCGAATTGCATGCCGCTCTTGGACATGTTGGTCGAGGCAGATGTTGACGTGCTGATCGGCGTGGACCCGGCGGCGTGGGACATAGCCGTCGCTAAAAGCAAGCTGGATGGAAAAGTGTCCTTGTGGGGTGGGTTGACCGGACACCTGACGGTAGAGCAAGGTACTGATGAAGAGGTGCGGGCGGAGGTGCGCCGGGCGATGGAGGTGCTGGCCCCCGGCGGTGGCTTTATTCTCTCCCCGGTAGACAACGTGCGGGAATTTACGCCCCGCGCCACCGAGAATGTCCCGGCCCTGATAGACGAGTGGCAACGACTGAGTGGTCAATAAGGATCCTCGCCATTTTGCCAATATCCGAAACTCGATACCAACAGTGACTTCTCTCTCCTGGTCACCTGATCTATTGAGCGCTGACAAGCTGGATCGCATTCACTCGGCCGCCGTCGAGCTGGCCGAGACGGTTGGCCTGCTTGTCGGCCACGATGGTTTGTTGAGCAAGCTAGCTGGTCGGGAAGGTGTGCGTATTAAGCGTAATCGCGTGCATTTTCGGGGCGACCGCATACAGGCTGCCCTGGGCGCCATGCGATTTCCGCCGTCTCCTCCGCCGGATGAATTTGCGATTATAGGGGGCGCTTACATCATATCGGTCCAAGACATCGAAACTGGCCAAATCCGCCAAGCAACCCAAAGCGACCTCATAAACCTGACGCGGCTTGGCCAGCAACTTGGACTGTATGGCTCCCCGCCCGTGCGCCCGCTGGATCTGCCTGAACCACTTCAGGAGATCGCGATGTATAAGGCCGCCTGGGAATACAGCGACCGGCGCCCCTATTTGTTGTTCGATACCACGCCCATGTCCACCGTGCACTCTGCGGAGATCATCTACGAGATGGCGCAAGCCATTGGCAAACCCTTTGCGGTTGGTATGTATCTGATCAGTCCATTCACTTGTCCTCCTGAAGGACTGGAAGTCATCGCCGCTTTCCTGAACCGCCAGGTGCCAATGTGGGTAGGCACCATGCCCATCGCTGGCCTTTCCGCTCCCATTTTCTTGCTGAGCGCTCACGTGCAGGCGCTGGCAGAACTGATGGCCGGCATAACATTGCTGCACACCCTGAGCGGGGGTGGGGCAGACATCTACTGGACCCCAATAGACAGCGTGCGCGCGCATCCCTTTGATATGCGCTACGCTTCCTTCGTCAATGGATCGCCGGAGGATCTCATTGGCACGCTTCTGCAAGCCCAGATCAATCAACGTTATGGTGTGCCGCTGGTGGCCAAATCTTTGCTGACGACCGCCAGAGAGCCCGATGAGCAAGCCGCGGCCGAGAAATGTGCGCACACGCTGGCGGCGGCTTTGGCCGGCGCACGCATTTTCACCAACGCCGGCTTTCTGGCCGTGGATGAGTACATAAGCCCGGCTCAGACCGTCATCGATCACGAAATCGTACAATACGTGCGGCAGGTAGTGGATGGCTTGCCCACGGACGAAGACGCGATGGCCGTCACAGCCATCCGGGAGGTATCGCTGGGGAATCGGAACTTCCTTGAGCACGAAACGACGCTCCAGCATTTCCGCGCATCAAACTGGGATCCCTCGCTCTTCACCCACGTCGGGCTAAAGAGTACGCACAGTAGCAGAACGCCGCCCCTTTGGGAACGGGCCCGAAGTGTCGCTAACGAGCACATCGCGGCAGCCGATTACGTTCTGCCCGAACCTGACCGGGCTATACTTAACCGGATCTACCGCCGCGAAGAACACAAACTAGTTCACTAAAGCTATTGAAAGGAGCGCAAGTCAATCATGAGTCTCGAAACCATCTATGAAGCAGTCCTGAAGGGGGACGCCGGCACGACGGAGGCCGAAGTGAAGGCCGCCCTGGACGCCGGTACCCCGCCGGAAGACATCTTGTACAAAGCCTG
>JAUVPY010000331.1 GCA_030598425.1 Anaerolineae bacterium | reverse complement strand
GAGGAAGTGCCTGACTGGGCGGATCGCTGATCCCCGCAAACGGCGGATCCGTGATCCGCCTGGAGCGTTGACCGAGTTTGGCTATGTTATTCATCCTCGCCTCCTTGGCTCAATTTCTGTCCCTTTACTTTAACTCATCCCCCCAAGAAGGCACAATTTCCCAACTCTCCAACAGATCGTTCGTGCACCGCTGCCAAACCTGGCATTGACAAATCGGGGCATGTCAACTATACTTGGCGTAGGCCAACTTGACATAGGATTTGACAGCGTTCATAGGAGGCCCGGCGATGGCAATTGATTACCCGGACATTATCAGCGAATACATGGACGCCAGCAAGCGGTACGAGACTGACGGCGTTCAAATCTTCCCTTATCTGGAGCCGGCAGAGATCCCGGTTGGCGGGATGTGCAACCTGGCCCTTTTCCTTCAGAGCGCGGTTGACGTTCCGGTCGAACTCACTTTGAGGCCAGAACTGCCCCAGACCAGTCGTTTCAGGGGAACGCCCATGCTGGCAATCGGCCAACCCGAGTTGAGCGTGTCCCTGGAGCCAGCGCAGGTGGGGATCCTATTTGTCCCGGTGAGGACAACGCCCGGGGCGAAAGAGGGGCGACATCAGATGCATCTGAACGTCTCAGCGACGGCGCAAGAACAGCCCACCCGCGTCCGCTCCCCGGAAACGGCGGGGCGGTTTCGAAGTCAACTGATTGACGACGTGGTTGGCTTGGATCTGGCGCGCATCATAGGTGTCCCCTACAAGGCGACACCCACCGATAAGATCAGTCTGCCACTCAGGATACGGGGAAAGGTGGAGTCGATCGATCAAGGGCAGAACCTGGCAACCCGATTCCAGGCCCTCTGGTCCCGAGAAGATGGCGATCGTCAAATTGGCGCGCTGCAAGAGGTGAGCCAGCGGCGTGCGAACATCATCGATCAATTGCAGATCGAACCGCTCTACGTGGCGCTTTTTGTGGAGGGGCAAAGGCGCTTCGCCGGCGCCGGTCTACCTTTGCGGATAGGTGAAGCGGTGGCGCTGGGCAAGATCCTGACTTATACCGTACAGCACTTCCTGACCAGCGGCGATTTGCAGGATGGCTTACTGGTGCCCATGTGGGAGCTGGCCAACGAGTACGAATTACCGACCGGCGACCCGCTTTGGGTGGTGCGTAACGTCGGGTTTCATCACCTGCTGCGGCTGAGTGTGGCACTGAGCTTTGGTTTGGTGCGCCAGGCTTTAGGAATCCATCCCTGGAACGTAGAAGAGCGACGGGCCGTCATCTCGCTCGTCGCCAACTCGGTGGAGTCGCGCCAAACACTCCCACCTGAATTCCTCTACATCCCGCTGCTGATGGCGGGGGCTTTTATCTCGCAACAGGTTATCATGGATGGTGAAGAGGGCGAAGACAGTCGCAGGCTGCTGGAAAAGGCCAAAGCTGCCCGGGCTGACGTCTTCGACGACCCCGATCTGGCTGAAGCTAACCTGATCTTCGATCGCCTGATGGACGCGGCATCGCAAGCCTAGCCCGACGCTATCCTTCTTTCAGATCAGCCAAGCGAGCGTGCGCATCGGCGCGGGTTTGCTCTGCTGCCTGTCGCCCCTCGTCCAAAACCCCTTGAACCCGACCCCTGACAAGGTCTAGAGTCTCTGATCCTGACTGCGGCGCAAGCAACAACCCAATCGCAGCACCCATGGACAAACCAACGACAAAGCCAGCCAGGAATCTCATCAGTCGCATCATAGGTTAGGCCTCCTTGAAGAGAATGTTGCGCGCGAGTGATGGAAGTGAAATGTAGGGGCTGGCCTCACCTGCACTTGCGCTGCAGGTGCAAATGTGTGCCCGCCCAGGGCACCCACGAGGGGCGCCCCTACAACTCTAATCTTGAACACACTTTGATTATACATTCAAACACCGCAGCCGACAATCCGAAAATCGGGTGTCAGCGGCTGATCTGGCTCCGCAAGGCGGCGATGTTGGCGGCGATACTCGCCTGGTCGTTGAAGATGGCCGACCCGATCACCAAGACACTGGCGCCGGCCCCCACGACCTCGGCGACGTTGTGGGACTTGATGCCGCCGTCTACCTCCAACTCCACGTCCGCCGACCCGCGGTCGTCGAGCATACGGCGCAAACGAGCGATCTTGTCGGTGCTGGCCGGGATATAGGATTGGCCGCCAAAGCCGGGATTGACCGACATGATCAGCACCAAATCCACGTCGGGTAGGACCTCACCCAGCACGCTCAGGGGCGTGCCCGGGTTGATCGTCACCCCGGCCTTGACGCCCAGTTCCTTGATCACCTGGAGCGTGCGGTGCAGGTGGGGGCAGGTCTCCTGGTGAACGGTGATACAGTCAGCACCCGCCCGGGCAAAGCGGGGGATCAGTCGGTCGGGCTCTTCAATCATCAGATGCACATCCAGCGGCAGGTCCGTGATCGGCCGCAGCGCCTCAACGACGAGGGGACCAATGGTCATATTGGGCACAAAATGCCCATCCATCACGTCCACGTGAATCCAGTCCGCTCCACCGGCGGCTGCGGCATTTACCTGTTCGCCCAGGCGGGCGAAATCGGCCGAGAGGATAGAGGCGGCAATCTTGGCATCCATGTATTTTAACTCCAATATTCTCGTTATCCTACACCTGGCAAAAGGTAACACCTTCTCAACTGGACGAATGACGGACGACGAATGACGAAAAAATTAGGCCAATAATTGGTCCTTCGTCTCTCGTCCTTCGTCTACCAATGTCACCCTAATTTCAGGGACATGTGAACCATTCCGCCAATAAAGGCAATTATAACACCATCTACGGGGATTGTCACGCCTCTTTCATATACGTTCGTTGTTCCTATTCTGCTTACCCATCAGGTTGCCGACTCTGAATGAGCTACCCTCGCCGCGCCAAATCGGCCAGCGTTTGCCACGCCGTTACTGCGGTACGTCCCTTCCCGGCTGATCACACCGGCTACGAGCGGCCTCTGTGCACCCAGTGCCACGAACCTGCGTTGGCCGAGGCGGGCGAAGCGCAGCCTGTCACAGCGACGCCGATTCCTCATACCCTCGAAGGGCGGCGCGACCAGTGTCTCACCTGTCACGGGGAAGACGGTTTTAAACCCTATCCGGCTGACCACGTGAGGCGGACGACCGAGACCTGTCTCTTGTGCCACGTGGAGGGTGGAACCGCTTTAGCAGGAACTGAGGGTGGCACGACCGGGGCGCCGGCGACGCCTGCTGACCACGTTGGCCGCGAGGATCTCTGCCTGAATTGCCATCAACCAGGTGGAGGTGTTGCGCCCTCGCCGGCCGACCACGATGGGCGCGAGGTCGGCGTTTGCTTGAGTTGTCACGTCCTGGCCGAGGAAGGTCAGGCGACAGAGGTGTCAGCCACGCCTACGCCTGAGTCTGAGACCGAAGAGGCTCACGAGGCGGAATCTGAGTCTGAAGAGGCCGACGAGGGAGAATCTGGGTCCGATAGCCCAACCTCTATCCCTCACCCCCTCGAGGGGCGCGATGACTGCTTGCTTTGTCACAATTTGAATGGTGTCAAACCCTTCCCGGCCGATCACGAGCTTCGGACTCCGGTGATGTGCCAGGCTTGCCACCAGCCTGAATAGGTAGGGTACTTCCCCCTACCCGATGGGGGTATACCCCCATAGACAGCCGCCCCAACTTATAGTAGGATAGTCTTTGGGAGAGTCGGTGCCCGACTTTCTTTGGCTGACTGTTGCCTCCCGAGGCGGCCCCCGCCAAGCATCTGATAGAAGGACACAAGCAAAGCCAAAACCGAATTTTCGGTTATCACCGGAGATAATCACGACCCAAGCTGCTCATAGTGGAAAGGAGATCTCTCGGAAAGTGAGTGAAAGAAGGCAAAGGAGGTGATTAAGCGGAAGAGATCACTGATTTATCCCCCGAGTGTTGCCACCAATGTCTTGGGGGAAACAAACTGTCACAAATTCTAATTGGGAGGTAAAAAGCTTATGAGAAAGACGACGATACTTGCAGCCCGCCCTGGCTCCGTGGCCTGTCGGCCAGGACAGGCCGCCACGCGGGCCATGGGGAGTCCCTGACTTTTCTATGGCCTTCCGCCAGGACAGGCTCAGCGCTCTCAGCGGCCTGCACGGTGAGAAGGCGGATCAGTACGCACATCCACACTATTGGAGGGAAAATACCAAGTGGAAGGAGAAACACACATGTGGAAGAAATTCAATCTTGGGATCTGGACTAGCCTAGTTTTGCTTTTGGCTGTCGCTCTGATAGCTGGCTTTGGTCTGGCTGGACCG
>JAUVPY010000148.1 GCA_030598425.1 Anaerolineae bacterium | reverse complement strand
AGGTGTTCCAATGGAACCCCCTATCCTCGACGACGTCTTGTCACAACTCCGTACTGTTTTGGAACGCGATGACCTGACCGGTGCAGCAGCCGTTATTGAGGCTCTGCGCCCTCCCGACCAGGCTGACCTTTTTACCGAATTGGACGACGAAGATCAGTTCGCGCTTCTGCCTGAATTGAATCCAGCCGACTTGGCCGACATCTTGGAGGAATTGGATGACGAAGAGGCTGCCGAGCTGGTAGCTGCTTTGCCCACTGAGACCATCATCCGCATTGTGGACGAGATGGAACCTGATGAGGCGGCTGACCTGCTGGGCGATATCAGTCCCGAGCAGGCACAAGCGGTGCTGGCTGGCCTGGAAGATCCTGATGAGGTTCGTCCGTTGCTGTTGCACCCGGACGACAGTGCTGGCGGCTTGATGACCTCGGAGTTTCTGGCATTGCGCCGGCGGATGACGGCACGTGAGGCAATTCAGGCTATTCGTGCCTGGAGCCCGGATGCCGAAACAATCTACTATCTCTTTGTCGTGGACCAGCACGGCCGATTATGTGGTGTGGTGAGTCTTCGCCACCTGGTTATGGCCGACCCGGAGACTCCAATTTCCGCGATCTTGGATCTTGAAGTCATTTCGGTTCCAGCCGGGACAGACCAGGAAGAGTGTGCCAGGCTGATGACGCGCTACGATCTTTTGGCGCTGCCGGTGGTGGATGTCGATGGTCTGTTGCTCGGTGTGATCACTGTTGACGACGTGATGGATGTGTTGGAAGAAGAGGCGACGGAGGATATCCAACGGCTGGGTGGCGCGGAGCCGTTGGATCGTTCATACCTGGATACTGGTATCTTTACCGTTACGCGCAAGCGTATCGGCTGGCTGGTGTTGCTTTTCCTGGCTGGCACTTTCTCTATGTTGGTGATGCGGCAATTCGAAGACGAACTACAGGTTATGGTTTCATTGGCGATCTTTATTCCATTGCTGATCGGCACCGGAGGCAATGCCGGGTCACAAACGACAGCCACGATCATTCGTGCTCTGGCCACCGGCGACATAGACACAGGCGATGCATTGCGAGTATGGTGGCACGAGGTGCGAATAGGTTTGGCTCTGGGGTTGGGGATGGGCGCTGTGGCCTTTCTGAGGGCCATCACCTGGGAACAAAACCCGGCGTTAGCTTTGACCATTTCGGCTTCTATCCTGGGTATTATCCTATGGGCCAATGGCGTCGGTGCGCTGTTGCCACTTCTGGCTGCCCGTCTTAGAATCGATCCAGCTCTCGTTTCGGGGCCGGTCATGACCACGATTCTGGACGCCACCGGTCTCCTCATCTACTTTTCCTTCGCGCAGGTGATTCTGGGTGTGTAATGGGGAACTGAGGGGTGAAAGCGGGTGGCGTCGCAAGTACATCCTGGGAGTGCCGAGTCCAAAATCGCGAACTCTGTCGACCTAGCAAAAAGGCCGGGTTATTCATAACCCGGCCCTGTTATACTACACAAGATGGAGATAAGTGGGCTAGCGAATCGCCGTTACTGGCATTGGACGAGAAGGGTGATCTTGGCTGGTGCCATCATCGCTGTGATCGTGGTCGAGACGCTGGATTAGCAGATAGGCGAATGCCAGGGCCCCCAACCCCGCAATGATGCCGATCACTATGGGGGGCGTCAGAAAACCGTTGAGTTGGGGCCATAACCAGCTCAGTCCCCACATCACGATCCCTAAAACGACAAAGCTTAGGACTCTCATTACAATGCCACCTCTCTCCACATAATGCTATGCGGTGGCCTGGCTACGACCTGGCACCCACTCCCTGCGTCCGGTCAATGCCAGACCGGCCAGAGCGATCGTCAGGACTAAGATGAGCACCTGCACGCCAGTGGGGTTAGCCAACGGGCGCAGGTTTGGCAATGAAACGACCGGTGAAGGCGTGGTCGGCTCACCGTAGCGGGCCAGCCCGTTGGTCGTGGCGGCGTAGACGATGCCTTGGTTGAGACTGAGATGTTTGACAACACCGTCGGCCTCGGCTACCTTGGTCCAATTGCCCCCGGCGTTGGTGCTCTCGTAGATGCCGCCTCGGGCAAGTTGACTTCCTAAACCATAGGCGGTAGCCGCAACCACGCGGTTCGGGTCATCCTCGTCCACTGTCAGAGCCGTGATGTGCAATGCAGCGCCAGGGATCATCTCCAACCCGCTGCTTATGCGCTCCCAGCTCTGACCGCCGTCCGTCGCGCGGAAGGCACCGGTCGAGGAACCGCCTGCATAAAGCGTCTGCGGATCGTTGGGGGCCACCGCCAGGCTCACCGCCAGTTCAGGCAGTGTTTCAAGTTTCTGCCATTCGTAGCCATCTGTGACGAATAGGCCCTCGCCGGTCAGCGCGTAGATCTGACTGTCGGGACTTACCAACAGGCCGTTGACGTTAGCGTTGTACAGCGAGACGCCGCCGACCAGTTCGTAGCTGTTACGTCCTTCATCGAAACGGTACACCCCCTGTCCATCGGTCCCCACGTAGAGAGCCTCCGGCTGATTGGGGTCGATGGCCAGCGCAGTGACGCTGGGGATCATACCATAAGGGTCTGTGGGCAGGCCCAAGGTGAAGCTGTGCCACGTCTGCCCGCCGTTTGTGCTCCGCCACAGGCTGTAAGTGGTGGCGGCTGGACCGCCAGAAGTGCCTGCGTATATGATTACGTCGTTGGCGGGATGCACGGCCAGCGCGTTGACTGCTACACCCGGCCCAGAGCTGATCATTTGCCAGGTGCGGCCGTTGTCGTCGCTGCGAAAGATGCCAGTCGGCTGCGGGCCACCGACAAGCCCGGCATACATTACATCACCGTGGGTGGCCGTGGCCATGGCCTGAACCGATGCTCCTGATAGATCAGCCAGGGCCAGTCCTGGCGTCTCGTCCGTCACCAGGGCAACCATCGTGCCCAAGCCAAGGATTAAGCCGAACAGCCCGATTCTCACTACCAGACTCAGAACCCGTATCTTGTTCATAGCAGATCGCCCTTTCTATCCCTACCTTACGTAATCTATTATATCGCCTCACACTGTTTTTGACATCGTGCTATTGGCTACACATGGGTCAGCAGATAACGTATTAGCGACCCTACCCCTATCCGCCAAATTGCCTAGTTGTTCTGTCAAGCTCAATCTCGTGCGAAAATCTGGGGTAGACCCCAAGGATTTTCCCTGGCCCGCTGGCGCGAGCCGGGTCGGGCCAAAAACCCTTGAAGTCTTTTCTGTCTTTTGACAATTCCACCCGAATCATCTAGAATAAGCTGTCACACGTCTGCGAGGATGTGTGTCTTATATTGTGATGTCTTGTGTTTGTTAAGGAGGAATGGATGACCACTGTCTACAACACCGACAAACTGCGCAACGTGGTGCTCCTGGGTCATGGTAGCTCGGGCAAGACTTCGCTGGCCGAAGCGATGCTGTTCAATACAGGTGCCATAAACCGTATGGGGAAAGTGGAGGAGGGTACCACAGTCTCGGATTTTGATGAGGAGGAGATTCGTCGACGTATCTCCCTGAATCTGGCGCTGATCCCGTGCGAATGGGATCAGCACAAAATCAACGTGCTGGACACGCCTGGCTACCTGGACTTTGTGGGGGAGGTCATAAGCGCTATCCGCGTGGCCGACGCTGGCATTGTATTGGTGGATGCCGTGTCAGGAGTAGAAGTTGGGACCGAGTTAGCCTGGCAGCACGCCGACAATGCGCGTCTGCCGCGCCTGGTCTTCATTAACAAAATGGATCGGGACAACGCCAACTTCCAGGGCACGCTTGATATGCTGCGCGATAAGTTTGAGGGTCTCTTTGTTCCTATCCAGCTTCCTATTGGTGAACAGGCCGACTTTGAGGGTGTGGTGGACTTGATTGAGATGAAAGCGTATCTCGGCGACGGGGCCCAGGCGACCGACGTACCAGATCATATGGCAGAACCTGCCGAAGAGGCCCATCTGGCGCTCATTGAAGCTGCCGCAGAAGGCGACGACGAGCTGATTGTGAAGTACTTAGATGGCGAGGAGTTGACCGACGCCGAGATCGCCAGGGGATTGGCGGCTGGCATAGCGACCGGCACGGTGTTTCCGGTGCTTTGCGGCTCGGCATCGCACAACATAGGTGTGCGCACTTTGTTGCACACGATAGTGCGTAATCTGCCGGGCCCGTCCGGTGAGGTGACGGCCACAAATTTTGCCACATCCGAAGAAGAGACTCTTGCCTTTGATGGGGCTGGCCCGCTTGCCGCTTTTGTCTTCAAAACGGCTGCTGACCCGTACGTAGGAAAGCTAACCTACTTTCGCGTCTATTCCGGCGCGCTGAAATCAACTTCACAGGCTTTCAACAGCCGCACCGAATCAGAAGAAAGGCTAGGCCAGGCATTTGTTTTGCGCGGTAAGGAGCAGCTTTCGGTTGACGAGGTCCGTGCAGGTGACATTGGCGTGTTAGCCAAGCTAGGCGAGACTCTCACTACCGATACCCTGTGTGACAAACGGCATCCGCTTGCTCTGACTGGTATCGAATTTCCTACCCCGCTCTTCGCTGTAGCTGTGGCACCCAAGACTAAGGCTGATTCAGCCAAAATGGGACCCAGCCTAACCCGCGTTGTTGAAGAGGATCCCACTCTGCGCTGGCGCAATGAAGAAAGCACCCGACAGGTCATCCTTGAGGGTATGGGCGACGCGCACATTGACACCGCGGTTCGCCGCCTGGATCAGAAATTTGGCCTGGGCCTCGATACATCAGTGCCCAAGGTCCCGTATATGGAGACAGTCACCAAAGTTGGCAGTGCTTCGTACCGGCACAAGAAACAGACCGGTGGTGCTGGTCAATTCGCGGAGGTCCATATGCGAGTGGAACCCCTGGCCCGCGATGCCGGCTACGAGTTTGATTGGGAGGTCTTTGGAGGTGCTATATCCTCCTCATTCCAACCTTCCATCCAGAAAGGGATCAGGCAGGTGATGGACAACGGACCGCTGGCTGGGTTCGCCGTTGTGGATGTGATGGCTGTGGTATTTGATGGCAAAGAGCACCCGGTCGACTCCAAGGATATTGCTTTTCAGATTGCAGGCCGTGAGGTGTTTAAGATGGCCTTTAAGGAGGGCAGCCCGGTGCTGCTAGAGCCCATTATGGACATGACCATTACCGTGCCTGATGAATTTATGGGCGACGTGATGAGCGATCTAACCACACGCCGAGGTCGCGTCCAGGGTACCGATCAGGAGCGCGGCAATGCGGTCGTCCATGCCCGGGCGCCGCTGGCTGATATCCAACGATACGCTACCGATCTACGCTCCTTCACCCAGGGGCGCGGCATCTTTACGTTGACCTTCTCTCACTACGAGCAGGTGCCCTCCCATCTTCAGTCGGAGATCATCGCCCAAGCCGAGCGAGAACGGCAAGAGTCCGAATAAGGCTGTGAAAAACACCGACTGACAACTACTGGTCGTCCTCCCAGAGAGCCATCCCTGATCAGGGGTGGCTCTCTTTTGGTTGATCGCATTAACTTTTCTTGTTCTCGCTTTAACCGCTTTCTTAGGAATCTCAAAGCCGATTCAAAGATTCCTCAAACTTGATTCAAACCTGAGTCTGCTAGACTGGTTATGTAGTTGTTTTTGACGGATGAGGAGGAGCGCGAGGTGTGCACATGAAATCCCTACGAGTCTTGGTCTGTGGCGGGGACAATGTGGCTCTACAGAAGGTGGCCCAGAAGCTATCCGACGAAGGCGTGCAGGTAGAAACCAGTACCCGGATAGTTGATCGGCTTTGTTGCCCTGATCAGGAATGGGACCTTCTTCTCGTAGACTTGGATGCGCTGACCAGTTACTTGAAGGGCGTATTGCCGGCAGTTCGCCTTCAATTCCCGAAACTCAGCATCCTTGGCATCTCAGATGGCGCTATCTCAGACGTCAGCTTTCTGGCTGACCTTGAGCTAGATGGCTATGTGCTCACCCTTCCCAAACCCGAAGATCTTATCGTTCGTGTTCCCCATTTGGCGGCCAGTTATTTGTGTGACACGAAGACCTTGAGCGTCTTCGAGGTTCAGCCGATCGTTGCCTAACTGATGTGTGCGTCGCTGCTTCTACCGCGTAAGACGCTTCTTTACGATATCTTTACGAAGAATTTTCGTTCAGTTTACCCAACCAGTCTTGCTTTCGTGATAGAATATCATTGCCACGGTTCGTATGGCCTTTATGCAGGGGATAACACCTAATAAACTCTCCTCCCAAGCGAGCCCAAAAAGAAGAGCCCAAACCCAGTGACCCCCTTCCTTCAATGACGACCGTGGCCCTAAAAGCCCCAAGGCACATCACGACTTCAATCCTTCAACCAGAAGTCTTGGGGTCCCCAAACCGCCTGTGCCGCCCACACAGGCGGTCTCTTTTTTCCCAAAATGTCCCTTCGCAGCGAGAGCCGCTTTTTTAATTTGACATAGTTGTGGTATACTTGATATAGGACTTCATCTGACATCTCGGGGAGAGTTCCAGATGGCTGGCAACCGCGAAAAATTTGAGCAAGCTATGCGCGATGCTTACGATCATAGTTGGAATCGAAACTGGGAAGCAGCCATCGAGGCCTACAAACAGGCCCTTGTAGAGTCGCCCACGGACCTGGCTGCAACTTTGGGGCTGGGCGGTGTATTTTTGGAAATGGGGCAACCACAGGTCGCACTGAAGGTCTTTGAGCGAGCCGTGCAACTTGCCCCGGAGGATACCAGTGCGTTGGCCAAGCTGGCTGATGTGCAGGAACGTCT
>JAUVPY010000352.1 GCA_030598425.1 Anaerolineae bacterium | reverse complement strand
CCTCCCCGCTGGCGTCGAGAGCCTGCACCCTAAGCTCGTAGTCGCCGGGCATTAGCAGGGATAGGTCCAGGGACCAGGCGCCATCATCGTCGACTTCGGTCACGTCCACGACCTCGCCGTCGATCAGGATTTGCACCTCTGAGCCCGGTTCACCGGTGCCCGTCAGGGCTGACTCGCCAGCTTCCAATGCGCCGCCGGCCGGCAGCTTCACGGTGGGCGGGCTCCCCTCGATGATGGGGGATGTCGAGGCCTGTTCTGTCTCCACCACACCCGACACGGAAACCGGGACGGGCGCGGACTCAGCTACCACGTAGCCTCGGCTAAGTGTTTGCACCGTCAGCGCCTGCTCGCCGGGCTTGACAAATGTCACGTCCAGCGACCAGGTGCCATCTGCGCCGACCTCGGTCACGCCCAGAACCTGGCCGTCGACCACAGCCCGAACCTCATATCCCGCCAGGCCGGTGCCGGACAATTCTAGCTCGCCATCGCTGGTCCTGAGACCAGAATCGGGTACATCGACGGTGGGCGGTGCTAGGGCGCAAGACGCCACGATGAGCGAAAGTGCAGCCAATACAACAAACAGCCAGCGACATTTTTTCACGGTTGCTCCTCCCTATTGTTAAGCGATTGACACTGGGTTGGGACATTGACTTATTGAGTTGGCGGTAGTGCTCTTTGAATAGGAACCAGCCAGCAGCGTTTTATTGACACATCAGCAGTCTGGTCATCCGCTGTTTGACTCCGGGGCGACCTGGTTTAGCAGCGTGGTGAATCAAGGTGCCAGCTCTAGTTTTCGTTTGATGGTAATAAAAGTGTCACAAAGGTCTCAATATCCGAGGTTCTGGTGGACAAATGCCAAGAGGAATACATTTACACCTGCCATATTAGCCCAATTCTGACGTTGTGTCAAGCTTGATTGTGAGAAGGGGTACACGAACGATCTGGTTTAAACGTCATCATTGCTCCAACGCCGCCACGCGTGCTTCCAGAGCGGCGATGTGTTGCTGCTGAGCTCTAAGCTGGGCGTCCTGCGCCTGCACGAGTCGATAGAGGCCCTGGATGGCAGCCAGCGCCACGCCGTCGGCGTCCACTGCACTGATGTGCTGGTTACCCTTCTTGGAAAAGCTCAATCGCTTTGGCAGCCCGGCGGGATTGGCCAATGATTGGTAATTGCGGCCTCAGTTGAGGGTGGTTGGCAGCTTTCCCAGGGGAGTGCCTCCAGATTCTGAGTCCTCAAATAGACGCCGCAATTGTCCTCAACCGCTGTCAGGATCAAGCTACCATCTTCCAAGCGCCATCTATAAACACCCGTATCTCGAAAACAGTGAGGGTCGTTGAAAAACTCAATCTGGTCTCCGGCTACTGTGAAGGAGCCTATCGTCACCCAGCCGGTCAACTGGTGGTATACGCGAAAGATGCCTTTGTCCAGGCTTAGTTTCCAGACCCCACCCCCTGGCGGGTAAGCCGGACAGCGTTTGCACGGGACGTGCTCCGCCTGTCGGGGGTCGACTTTGGCGTAGGTAGCATCCAGGATGGTCGTTTGCGCCGCTGGGAGCGGCGTAGAATAGGGATAGGGTGTCCGCTGCGCCAGTTCGGACCACCGGTCAGGCGGGGTAGGGGTGGCCGCTGCGTTTTCGGGCGAGTTGGCAGGCGAACGCGTGGGTGTGCTCGGGATTGCGGCAGTCGAGGCACTTTCAGGCGAACTGGTGGGCGACGGAGTGGACGTGCTCGCCGGCGGGGGAGTGGGCGTGCAGGCAACCGTTACGAAGAAAATCGTGGCCATCAGCGCAGCCATCGAGCCAACTGCTGTGGTGTCTTTTTTGAGCGCCATTGTCCCTCCTTGCCTCCTTTGGCGTGGTAATGTAATGAGCACGTTCAGCGCTCCTACTTTCATCAAACGCGACCTACCTGCCGGAATGTGGGATGTTTGAAATGTGGGTATGCTTACGGTTGATGGATGAGCGACGATAAAACTTGTTCAATAGCTGTCTGCCATATATGATATAGTTGATGGCCTAGTTGTCAACGTATGCGAGGAGGTGTGCGAGAGTGAAACCGCTTTCGATCATTTTGATAGGTATGGCCGTTCTACTAACTGCCTGTGGCGTAACACTGACGCCTGACACAGACGCCGTCGACCAGGCAACCCTGGCCCTGACCCAGGTAGCCCAGCCCAGCGAAACGCCTGCTCCCACCAAAGGGCAAACGCCAGAGCCTGCTGACACGGCTCCAACAACTGACACACACACGCCGGTTGATACACCTGAGCCAGGTGAAATGGCCACAGCAGAGCCGTCGACGGAAACGCCGGTCCAGGAGACCCCGACCACCGCAGCGGCGACCGCAGCGGCGCCAGACCAACCGGAGCCCACCGTAACGCCTATGCCGCCCCCACCGCCGCCGGGTTCGGGCCAGGCTCCTTTTGCCTATGGCATCCAGGTCGACCCCAGCGCCGACCCGGCCGAGATCATCGGCCATCTCAACGCCCTGGGAATCGAATGGGTAAAATTCCAGGTGCCGTGGAAGGACACCGAGCCCCAGGAGAACGTTCGCAACTGGGCTGTGTGGGACCGCTTAATACGGGCGTATCACGACGCCGGATTTAACATTTTGCTGAGTGTTGTCAAATCGCCCGACTGGGCGCGCCCGGCTGACACGGATTTGACCCAGGAGGGCCCGCCGGCCGACCCTCAAACCTATGCGCGTTTCGTGGGCGAGCTTGCCCAGCGCTACAGGGGCGGCGTGCAAGCCATCGAAGTGTGGAATGAGCAGAACCTGGCCCGTGAGGGAGGCGGCTCACCAATGCCGCCGGGCGACTATATTGCGTTGCTGTCGGCGACCTACCAGGCCATCAAAACCGCTGATTCTTCTCTTGTCGTGGTCAGTGGCGCGCCGACCCCGGCTGGTGATGTGCCCGGGGCCGCGATCGATGACATCAACTATCTGAACGCCATGTATGCTGCTGGTCTGAAAGGGGTATCGGATGCGGTTGGCGTCCACCCCAGTGGCTACAACTGCCCGGCCAGCGCCGACTGGCAGACCGTGACCGATCCCGCCGCCGTCTTCCGCGGACCCTTTGACAATCGCCATCATAGCTGGTGCTTCCGAGGCACCATGGAAGGCTACCGGGATGTTATGGTCGCCAACGGTGATGCCGATAAGCGTCTCTGGCCCACTGAATTTGGATGGGCCGTCTCCAGCACGCCGCAAACCGGCTATGAGTATGCCGGCGACAACACGCGTGAAGAGCAGGCGGCCTGGATCGTGGAGGCCTACCAGCAGGCGGAGGCTTGGGGTTGGGTCGGGCCGATATTCTTGTGGAATCTGAACTACGATATCACTCGCCCCGGCTCCGAACAGGCCGCTTTCAGTATTCTCACCTCCCAGGGACCCACACCGGCCTATAACGCTCTGGCCAACTTGCCGGAGTAAGAGCACACAGGCTAAATTCGAGGTTCAGTCCTGCAGAATGTACTCCAGCGCGCGGGCCAGGACTACCTCGAAGTCAGGGGGATACTCGAGCGCCTCGGCGTACTTCTCGGCATTATAGAGTTGTTGGGCCTGGTTTGAGAGTTCTGAAAAAGTCAAGTCGCTCATAGCTCCAACTCTTCCTTTTCGCTATTCGGCTCCAGCTACCTTCACATTCTGAACTCGAATGGTAGGCATAATCATCCACATCCGTCGAGGCGAAGCCCCAGGCGTCGTCGACCAGAACCCGCAAGCCGACGGCCAGGCTTTTGCCCTGACTCACCTTGTCGGCTTTACTGTCTTGGACAAGTATGGTAGTGCTGTCTTCCTCAAATAGGCGTACGTCCATAAACTGCACGCCCCGGCGCTTTGCCTTGTCCCGAATGCGTTCCAGCTCATCTTTCATTAGTATACACCTCCCCGGTTCATGGTTGGCCTGCATTTTGAACGACTTGATCGAAGGTCAGGCTGTCATCGGCTTGTTGGAAGAAGGTGAGCGTATAACCGTCGGGGTCGAGGACGGTGAACTCGCGGGTGTTCCAGGGTTGCGTGAGCGGCCCTTCGGCGATATGGCCACCTCGCGCCCGCACCTGCTCTGCGAGCTCATCGACCGTTCCCTCCGAAACCAGAAAGGAGAGGCGCACGCCTG
>JAUVPY010000451.1 GCA_030598425.1 Anaerolineae bacterium | reverse complement strand
TTCAGCCGCCTGGGCCAGTGTCTCCAATTGCTTGGGGAAAGCAAACCGAACCAGGTGTCGGGCCGGCGTCGGATCGTTGTAGAAACTGCTTCCGGGCACCACGGCCACTCTCTTCTCAACCGTCAGCCAATTGGCGAAGGTCACGTCGTCCATATCCGGCTGGATGGCGGAGAAGTCGGCCATGACGTAGTAGGCGCCCTCCGGTGGTGTGGCGCGAAAGCCAGACTCCTCCAAAATGTCCATCATGTGGTCACGGCGAGCGGTGTAGTCCTGGATTTGTTGGACGTAGTAGCTATCGGGCAAGTTCAGGGCGACGCTGGCCGCCTCTTGCAAGGGGGTCGGCGCGCAGATGGTGAGAAAGTCGTGGACCGTGCGCACCGCGTTCGACAGCTCGGGCGGCGCGATCACCCAGGCCACCCGCCAGCCGGTGGCAGCGTAGGTCTTACCAAAGCCCCCGGCCGTCATGGTCCGCTTGGCCATACCGGGCAAGGTGGCCAGTGGAACGTGCTTACGTCCATCATAGATGATGTGTTCGTAAATCTCGTCGGTGATGGCGATGGTATCGTGCTCGATGCACAGGTCGGCGATGAGGCTCAATTCGTCCTGAGAGAAAACGCGCCCGGTGGGGTTGTGAGGTGTGTTAAGAATGATGGCTCTAGGCTTCTGGGCAAAGGCGGCACGCAGTTGGGTCTCGTCCAGGGCGAAGTCTGGCGGCGCGAGGGTGACCCAGATGGGCTCCCCCCCGGCGAAGAGGACACCAGCCACGTAGTTCTCGTGCGCGGGCTCGACGATGATCACTCGGTCACCCGGGTCGACCGTGCCAAGCAGCGAAGCGATAATGGCCTCGGTGACGCCGCAGGTGATGGTGATCTCGGTCTCGGGGTCCAACGTCATGCCGTACCAGCGAGCGTATGTGTCGGTCAGCGCCGCTCGCAAGCGGGGGGAGCCCCAAGAGATGGTGTATTGGTTGTGGCCGCCCCGCAGCGTCTCGACGCCTGCGGCCAATAACTCGGCGGGCGGATCAAAATCAGGGAATCCTTGCGACAGGTTGATGGCGTCATGTTTGAGGGCTAGCCGTGTCATCTCGCGGATAACCGATTCGGTCAGGTCATTCAGGCGTTGCGCTGGGTACATCAAAGATCTCCTTTCTTGAGAAAACGATTAGTCCAAATACCTTCCCGGAAGCTTGGGTGACATCACAATCCGCCTGAAGTGGGGCAAATTCGAAGCTTCCGGACCGCTTTGTCAAATCGGGTTGCGGTCGATAGACGTGCAGAAATGCCAGTGCCGCATGACGTTTTTTGGACTGGACGGGACACGACAGTTTGAATTGGCGATAACCCAAGATTTGTCTGCAACCCGTCATCGTTTGTTAACAAATGCTTCAGTAATTAGTGTGGTCGGCTGTGCTTGGCCCGCTGCCGCAAATGATAGGCCTCATCATACAGCGTGCGCGATTGCCACAACTTCCAGGCGACGGCCAACCAGCGGTTGGCAAGACAGCGGTAGGCGTGGCTGTCTGAATCACAGCGTGGCCGAGCCGCATTCCAGTAGGCGTTGGCCCAGACGGAGTCGGATAAGGAGGCGATGGCCCACTGCTGGGCGAAGTGCCGGAACTGGCGGTCACAGGCACGGCGGAACTTGACCCGTTTGCGCTTGCCGCTTTTCTCAGTGACCGGGCAGGTGCCAGCCAGAGCCTGGAGGCCATCCGGCGCCGGGAAGCGTTGACGATCATCGCCGAACTTGGCCAGCAAGGCCGGGGCCAGCAACTCCCCCGCGCCCGGTAGCGAGGTGAAGATGGTGTGATCAGGATGCTGCTGGAACAGAGAGCGGAGGGCTCGTTTGGCTTCCTTCTTAGCCCGGATACCGGCTAGCAACAACTCAGCCAATTGAACCGCTTCATCCTGGTAGATGAGCACCGTCTCGGGGCTGGCTGCGGGATAGTCATCTTGCAACCGCGCAAAGCGAGCCGGGAGCTTTTTGGGACGGCGATAGCCGTGCTGCTGGGCGAAGGATTGGAATTCAGCCCAGCTCAGGTCGGCAGCAGCTTGTGGTGTGGGATAGGTGCTGACGAAGTGCAAGGCAATTTGCGTCTGCAGACTGCTGAACACCTGCACCGCCGCCGGGTAATAGCGCAACAGCACCGCTCGCAGCCGATTAGAATGACGGACGTTGTGACGCGTCAAATACTGGATCAGACCCACCTTGGCTCGGATCTGACGGGTGAGAAGGCTGTCAGGAAACCAGGGCTGTAGGCGCCCTCGGTCGGTGCGCAGAATGTCGGCCAACAGCCAGGCATCGCTCTCGTCCGTCCGGGCTCCACTCTGACCCTGGCGACCGCGGTTACCCTTGACCATACTGGGCGGGATGACGTACACCTGACTGTAATCGCGAGCCCATAGAAAGTCGATGACCAGGTTGTGAGCCGTCTCTAACCCGATCAGGCACTCATCCGTCGCCAGACCCAGATCCCGGCGTATGGCGTCCATCTTGAGAAAGCCCTCCGTCGTGTGGGGGATGGTGTACTGCGCTATGACAACTCCAGCTTCGTTCATGTAAAAGATGTCGTGCTTGTTTTCGCTCCAATCAATTCCGATGTATACTTCCATTGAGACCTCCTTCGCCTATGACGGGGGAAGTCCATCGGCAGGTGCAGGCCTGACTGTGCCCCTGTTAGGGCGCTCTTGGCGCAGTCCGCTTTTGACAGTGCCGCCTGCCACAGCCTGGGGGACTGTCCGGAAGTGGCGCTCGCAGCGCAGGGAAGGTGTGGTCCTCAGTGCCCAGGCCGGGGCCGTTGGAGTGCGCAGACACGTGATTGGGTTATCTCTGTCTGTTGTACACCATCGGCCTCTCTTTGTCTAGTATATAGTAACAGGGAAGGTTGCGGTTCACGGCCTAAACTGCACCAGCATAGGGATGGAGGCGATGCCACCCTTGCGCCCGGTCATGTATTGCATGGGGCGCCGGTCGGCGCAGGCCAGGATCATGCCGGCCGACATGGGTTTGACGCCGCCGGTGAAGTCGGCGATGACCTCGTGCTCGGCCAACCCGGCCTCCGGCGCGTCCTGGGTGTAGATGCGTTGCACCACGTCGTAGGTCTCCTGCACGCTGAAGGGGTCGGCCACGGTCCGGATGATGGGCTCGACGCCGCGCTCGCGAACTGATGCCTGGATGCGCTGGGCGACGGGCAG
>JAUVPY010000343.1 GCA_030598425.1 Anaerolineae bacterium | reverse complement strand
CTCGAATGGCAATCGGGTCATTGCCGAACTCGGTCTGGGGAAACGTAACACCAATTCTCAAGCTACATCACCTCCTAAGGCTTAACCTGTTTGGTTGCGTGTATTGTACTCCGTCCAAAACTCCGTGCAAACCGCACAACCCGCCGCCATCCGGCAACCGACTCGTAGAATCCCAGAATTTTAAGGGCACGAAATTTGAAATCGCGGAGCAAATGTGATATAATGAACATACTCCCCTTGAGCGAATGGGGGCCTCCCCAGATCAAGCACGACAGGCAGGTGACCCGAAATAAAGGAGAGAATTATCATGGCAACAACTGAAAACCTGCAGGACGCATTTGCTGGCGAAAGCCAAGCCAACCGCAAGTATCTCGCCTTCGCCAAGAAAGCGGAGCGAGATGGCTACCCTCAAGTGGCCAGACTCTTTCGGGCAGCGGCCGAAGCGGAAACCGTGCACGCCCACGCCCACCTGCGCGTGATGGGTGGCATTCAGGACACCGCCGCCAACCTGCAAACGGCCATTGATGGCGAAGGGTTTGAATTTCAGGAGATGTATCCTGAGTATGTGGCCGTGTCAGAAGCAGAAGGCAACAAGCCCGCAACCTACTCGTTCAAGAACGCGATGGCCGTCGAAGAAACTCACCACGATCTCTACACCCAGGCGCTCGAGGCCGTAAAGGCCGGCAAGGACCTGTCGCAAACCCAGATTTTTGTATGCCCCGTTTGCGGGCATACGGTGCTTGGAGAAGCACCAGACAAGTGCCCCGTGTGTGGTGCGCTCAAAGCCAGGTTCTTTGAAGTCGAATAGGGAAAAAGACTCACACGGTCTTAAAACGAGCGGTCAGTGACAGAAGTCACTGACCGCTTCGCTATTATCCAGATTCGGTGATAAGTTTAGTCTGGTAGTACCTGGGCCAAGTCAATAATCAGCAATATCTGGAAGAGCCGTCCCAGCAATGCCAGGCAGACCTCGTCAGCGGCGTCGCCATCCAAGGCCGGGGCCAATAGTCCGTCAACCAGAGCGACGCGTTCCTCAGCACCCAGATCCGGCCGTCCTGCAATCGATAACCGCCAGAGTTCAGCGCGCAAGAACCAGACTGCTCGCAGTTGTCAAGCATATAGGAATTAGCCTGCGGCGTGTCCAGACGCCCTCACTCCGCACTACTTCCCCACGTACGCACGCGCCATAAATAGTAGATTCGCCGGGCGTTCGGCCAGACGACGCATAAAGTAGGGATACCACTGGGTCCCATACGGCACGTAGATACGCAGCCGGTAGCCATCAGCCGCCAAGCGCTGCTGCCAGTCACGCCGGACCCCGTGTAACATTTGAAACTCAAATCTATCTTTGCCGATGCTCCGCCTGGTCGCTTCCCGCTCGGCCCGCAGAATCAGCGCGTGGTCGTGGGTAGCCAAGGCGGGATAAAAGCCCTTTTGGATCGCCCTCTCGCTCATCATCAAATCCATTAGCCGGGCGAAGCTGGCATCCACCTCGGCCTTTTCCTTCCAGGCAATCGAGGGTGGCTCTTCGTAAGCCCCCTTGCACAAGCGGACGGAGCTCCCGCGCTCAATGAGCCCCCGCAGATCTTCTTCCGTTCGAAAAAGATAGGCTTTCAGCGCAAGACGCACGTTCTGGTACTCGCCGAGAAGAGAATGAAAAACGTTGAGACTGTCCTGAGTGTATTCTGAACCTTCAATGTCAATCTCGACCGTGTTTCCAACTGACTTGGCGGTTTGAAAGATCTCCTGCATCACATCACAGCAGAAGTCTTCACCGAAGTCAAGACCCACGTGGGTAAGTTTGATCGAGATAGTGGATTGCACCCCCTCGTCAGCGATACGCTGCAAAAGCTCCTGATACTCGCGAGCAGCGCGACGCGCATCCTCTCGACTGGCCACGTTTTCACCTAAGTGATCAAGCGTTGCCAGAATGCCCCGGCTGTTAAGATCCCGCACCACGGCAATCGCTTCGTCCAGTGTCTCACCTGCAATGAAGCGACGCGCCGTGCTCCGTGCCGGGCCAAACTGGATAACGAAGCGACGCATTGTCTCGCTTTGAGAAAGCGCGATAAAGAAACGGCGTAACATTAACAGTCCTCCTTCATTGGAGTTATCGTCAAGGGTCCTCAGTGACTCTTCGGACTGACACACGTCCCCAACGTACACACATCAGACGCTCGGTACCCTTCTATCCCGATTTCGATTTGGGCAGAGGGTCCTGCTGCAACACTTCAATTCGCCGGGAGAAGTAATCCAGTGCCCACGGAGCGCCGGCCAGCACCGGGTCCGGACACTTGTGCCCATCTGCTAGCGCAGCCAAGTCGAGAGGGCGCCCAGATAGGCAGCGAAGGTCGCCTCCAGCTACTCTTAAGGTGGGCAAGACGCCCGCGATATCCCACAGGGAAGGACGTCCCAACAAAGCCGCAACCGCTGTCCCGCGGGCTACGTAGCATATGTTAGCAGCCGTGCTACCTAGGGCACGCGTCTTGCCAATGAAGTCAATGCGATATTTACGGTGCGCGGCCGAGGTCACAGACAAGAATGCCTCATCGTCGATGTGATTGCTAGCGTCTACGTGAATTGACTGGCCGTTGAAGAGTGCATCATTTCCGTGACTGAGGTAAAGTTCCTTTAGCAGCGGCAAGTAGAATATTCCGGCCACTGGTTCCCAGTCTTGCAGGATTCCCACCGACACCCCCCACACCGGCAGCCCGGCGGCGTAGGCAGCCGTGCCATCAATTGGGTCGATGGCCCATAGACGCCGGCTGTTCCCTCTCTGAGCACCCAGCTCTTCACCGAGCAAACTATCGGCCGGGAACGCTTGAAGCAGGGCATCCCGCAAAAAGGCTTCGACCTCGCGGTCGGCTATGGTGACGACGGTATTGTCCGCTTTGCGCGCCGTCTTAACCTGGCGAAAATGTTTGATGGCAATGTCGCCAGCGGCTTGAACGATCTCCTCAAGCCACCTAAAATCCACATCGTCGGGCAAGTCATCCAGCGGATAATTCACTCGGCAAGTCTACCATACATCTGGAGTTTTGTCACAACTCCTTCGGATTTGGGTGGTAACGATCCCCTGCCTGCCCGTCTTCCGGCCCCTGTACTGAGAACAGGGCAATCTCCGGTGGACAGAGAAAGCGCACCCGAGGCGCACCCAGCCCTTCCATGCCAATTCCCCGGCTGACGTAAACGTGCGTGTTTTCCAATCGATAGTAGCCCATTTCAAATTGCTTGCCCAGCTCAGATGAGGTCAGAAGCGCGCCATAGAAGGGCAAGCGCACCTGTCCACCGTGAGTGTGGCCGCACAGAAAAAGGTCTATGCCAAACTTGTGAGCAGCCGGGATCAACTCTGGCGAGTGGTAAAGGAGCACACGAAAGGCATCGGGCGGTGCCTGGCCGAAAACTGCCGCCAGCCGTTCAGCATCGCGCTCCGAGTCGTGGCTGCAATCCAGGCCCACCAGCGCCAACCGGCCACTCGGCATCTCGCCCCTGTGCGGCGCGTCTTGGAGCACAGGCAGATCTATTGTCACCACTTCGTCGCGTAACAGACGGATATCCAGGCCATCGAAGAGAGAGGCCGAGTTGCGGTCCACGGGTGGGCTGCCAAGGACTGCATAAACGCCACCTGGCGCGAGACTCCCGCTATCAGATGAAAGCGCTGCCAGTACACGTCGGGCGTCGGCGCGCGCAATAGGATCGTCTACGTAGGACAGATTGACGTAGTCGCCCGTCAATAGGATAAGATCGGGGCTTATTGCCCGCACCATACGCAGGAGCTGTTCCTCACGCCGCCCGAAACGCTCCACGTGCAGATCACTGATGTGAAGCAAACGTAGCGGCTGCAAGTCTTGGAGCAACGAGCCGCCGGCAAGCGTTAGCCGGGAGAGGCCAAGCCGTTGCGGCTCAATGAACGCACCCCAAGCCAATGCTAACGACGCCCCCAAGTTGATGACCACCACTCCAACCAAGGCATGCGCTGGCCCCAGCCAGACCGCTACCGGGGCCGCCAGCACAGTAACCGCCAGGCGAGGTAGTTCCAAAGTGAAGAGCTGCGGCCCCACCGGTCCAAACGAAAAACCCCAGCGACGCAAACCCACCAACATCAGCGCATCAGTCAACGTAAACAGAGTCAGTACGGTCGCCAGGTAAAGTGCGGCTCTCCCTCCTACCAATAACCACCAAAGGCTGGCAACACCTGCAAT
>JAUVPY010000406.1 GCA_030598425.1 Anaerolineae bacterium | reverse complement strand
GCTCAAGACCGGACGCTCGACAAACAACTGGGAAAGCCGGTACGCTTTGTTTTCGCCGGACGCACGGATACAGCCAAAGGCCTAGGTCGTTCGTTGGAGATAGTAAAAGGCGTCACACAATATTCTGGGGACGTTCACTTCGATATCCTGGGAGATGGGCCAGAGCGACCAAAGTTCGAGAGAATGACCACTGAATTGGGGCTGAGAGAGATAGTAACATTCAACGGGTGGGTGCCCCACGATCAGGTACCCAAATACCTATCTCGATCACATTTTATGTTGCTTCCGTCGACATACAGCGAGGGCTGGCCAAAGGTATTGAGCGAGGAGATGAGCTATGGCACAGTGCCGATTGCCAGTAACGTCTCTGCCATTCCCCAAATCCTGGACCAAACAAAAGCTGGCCTTGCTCTCCCGGCTGATGATATCGATGGAGTTGTCAGAGCAATTGTCGATATTATGGGGGATTCTCGGAAGTGGAAAACTTTGAGCCTGGCTGGAATTGATGCCGCGCCTTTGTTTACCTATGAGCGCTACTTGGTGGCACTGGATGAGATGTTCAAAGCGGCTTATGGCTCTTCCCCGCTGGAACAAGACATTCTGATGGAAATCGGACAACAGTTCGAAGTCGTGGAGAACAGGGTCTTAGCCAGCGACCGCTGAAAGGAACACAACTGGAATGATGTCGGCTCAGGATTTCTATGACACCTTGACCACTGAGGTGTTAGAGAGCACAACCGGGCTCAATACCGAACTATATCAGGCGCTTCGCCGCTACTACCGGGCGCTGGCACATGATGCTGAACGCAATGGTTTCCACCGCTATAGCTGGATCCGCCGCACCGAGCCGATGGTCCGTCTGCTCAAATCACTGCCCACGCGTGATGTTCCGTGGCGGGTATTGGATGCTGGCTGCGGTTTGGGTACTGAGTCGATCTTCTGGAGTACCCTTCGTGACGATGTGCAGGTGGTAGGTGTTGATCTGTCCACCAGGCGTCTGGAAGTGGCCCAAGCCAGGCATATGGCTTACGAACGTCAGTTCGGAAAGCCGCTGAACGTACGATTTCTTGAGCAAGATGTCTTCAGCGTTCTGGATATCAAGCATTTTGACGTGGTGTGGACCATGGAAGCAATTTCGCACATCGACCCTGCCGAACAGTTTCTTGCCGATGTAGCAAAGAACTTGGGTGATCGCGGTCACCTTGTGGTCTCAGACAGCCATATCTGGAATCCGGCCATGGCCTGGCGCGTCCTTAAGCTACGCCGCCGGGGAGTCACACTGCGCACCCAAAAAACCACCTCTGGCGGACAGACTGTTTCTTATGCCCAGGAACGGCTGTTAACTGTTGGATGGCTCTCAAGCATATTGAAGGAATCCGGTTTTGCGTCGGTGAAAACACAACTGAGCATCTTTTTCCCTCCGAACCTGGCCGTAAGCCCTGCTTTGCTTTCGGCGTGCGCTTTGTTCGACAGGGTAATGAACAGGATTCCTGTGATCCGCAACGTGGGCGGGATTTACACACTCGTCGCCAGCAAGTAAGCCTTGGAAAGAATAACTGTTCTTCACTTCATCACAGAGTTAAATGTCGGGGGCGCTGAGAGAGCGCTGGCTCGCCTCCTGGCCCGTATGGATCAGGATCGATTCGCGTTGACCGTCGCCTGCCTTTACGGCGGGGACGGGCCGATTGCCGACGAGGTTCGCGCTCTGGACATTCCCGTCCTTGATCTGGGGATGACGGCCAAATGGCGTTGGGATGCCCTTTGGAGGCTCTACCGCCTGTTGCGCCGGAAACGTCCGACCATCCTGCATACCTGGATGTTTCACGCCAACATGCCCGGCAGAGTGCTGGGGCGACTGGCAGGTGTCCCCATCATCATCAGCGGCGAGCGTACCATGGGCATGGAGAGCCGTTGGCGCTACCGGCTTAACCGTTTGACCGCCCCAACCACCGACCGGGTGACTTGCGTCTCGCAACAAGTGGCCGACTTTGTCGTGAACCACGTAGGTATTCCGCAAGATAAGGTCATTGTTATTCCCAACGGTGTCGAAGTTCCAGATGTTGAGCGCTCTCCCGGGGGCCGGGGTGCCCGCACAGAGCTGGGGCTACCTATCGACCAAGTGATGGTGGGGACAGTGGCCCGACTGGACCCGGTCAAGCGATTGGATGTGCTATTTCAAGCGTTAAGGTCGCTACCCGATGTGTATGCCGTCATCATCGGCGATGGGCCGGAGCGAGCCCGATTGATGGCGCTGAGTGACAGAATAGAGCTAACGGGTCGCATTCACTTCCCCGGCCAACAGGAAGACGTGTGGCCCTGGTTGGCGGCTATGGACGTGTTTGCACTCTCCTCGGACTGGGAAGGGATGTCCAACGCCCTTTTGGAGGCGATGGCTGCTGGACTGCCAGTCGTTGCCACAGCAGTAGGGGGTACACCAGACGTGGTGGTGGACGGCGTGACTGGGTTGCTGGTGCCGCCCCGGGACCCATCTGCTCTGGCTAAAGCGCTCGCCACCCTTGTGAGAGATCCAGACTTGCGGCGAAGAATGGGCCAGGCCGGGCGGGAGCGTGTGCTTCAACACTTCTCCGTGGAGCGCATGGTGGAGCGGACACAGGACCTGTACGAGCAGCTATTGAGCGCAAAGGGTCTCTGAAATGCGTAAGGGTAAAGTCACGCGTATCGTCGCCCGGCTTAACGTCGGTGGACCGGCCGTTCACATCATCAATCTGACGGCTGGGCTCGACCCCGGCCGCTTTGAAAACCGGCTCATCGCCGGCCGCCCCGGCCCGGACGAGGGCGACATGGGCTACCTGGCCACGCAAAAGGGCATCGAACCGCTGATCATCCCTGAGCTGGGCCGTGAGCTATCGCCACTCGGGGACCTACGGACAACCGTCAAGCTGGCCCGCATCTTGCGCCGCCATAAGCCCCACATCGTCGAAACCCACACCGCCAAGGCCGGGGCAGTGGGTCGTTTGGCCGCCCGCTTGGCCAACGTGCCCCTCATCATTCACGTCTTCCACGGCCACATCTTCCATAGCTACTTCGGACCGTTGAAGTCGGAGATGTTCGTCAACGTTGAGCGGGCTCTGGCTCGTATCACGGATCGAATCATCACCGTCAGCCCTGCTCAGCGCCGGGACATCGCGGATGTGTATCGCATCGCCCCACCCGAACGGGTGCTCACCGTTCCGCTAGGGCTGGACCTGGAGCCATTCCAGAGGGCGAAGCAAACCTGTCACGGCCGATTTCGCGCCAGGCTGGGAGTCCCCGCTGAGGCCCCGCTGGTAGGGTTTGTCGGGCGGCTCACCGCTGTCAAGAACCCGTCGTTGTTCGTCGAAGCCGCAGGGCACGTGGTCCAACAGTTTCCCCAGGCACGCTTTGTTTTTGTCGGCGATGGAGAACTGCGTCCCGCCTTGGAAGAACAAATAGACGCCCTGGGTCTGACGGGACACGTCATCTTCGCCGGCTGGCAAGTTGACATGCCGGCTGTTTATGCCGATTTGGACTTGTTGGTCCTCACGTCGCTTAACGAGGGAACGCCGGTCACCGTCATCGAAGCGTTGGCCACCGGTATTCCGGTTGTGGCTACTGC
>JAUVPY010000418.1 GCA_030598425.1 Anaerolineae bacterium | reverse complement strand
CTCCTGTATCTACTCTTTTTCGTCTACGGCTACCTCCTGTTCGCCGACCCCCGCTTCGGGGAGGCGATAGACAGGCACAAAGGGGTGGCGCTGGTTCTGGGGCCGGTCCTGTTCCTGGTCGTAACCTATTTCGAGATAACAAGCTGGCCCGGGAACCCCCCGAGCTGGTCTATACCGATCTTGATTGCCTACCTCATCGGGCTCGCTCCCTGGCTCTTCATCATCGCCATCCTGGGTTATGGCCGGCGCTTCCTGAGCTTCAGCAACGGGTTCCTGCGCTATACCGGGCTGGCGTCCTATCCATACTACATGCTGCACCAGACCGTGATCGTTTTCGTCGGCTTCTTCGTGGTGCAATGGGCGGCCAGCGTTGCGGTCAAATACGCGCTGATCCTCGTGGCCGCATTAGTGGTCACGGCCGCCCTGTACGAACTGCTGGTGAGGCGTTTCAACGTCACGCGCTTCCTATTTGGCATGAGGCCGTTGAAGAAACGGCAGGCAGAAGCGCCCAGCGTACGCCCGGCATGAGGAGCTGAAGAAGACACCGGAAACGCTCACCGCGTGCCCGGATGAGACTGCTGCTTGATCGTAAGGAGGTGTTCGGGTAAAATGCAAGCTAGGTAGCTTGTCACAAACGTAATGGGACATTGACCATCTTTCTACATTAAGGGAGGAACCGAGAAATGAAACGACATATGATATGGGTAGCCCTGATCGTACTCATCGCAGCCAGCTTGGCGTGTGACATTCCATTGGGGGTCAAAACCGTCAGAGGCTCTGGCAATGTAGTCACCGAAGAGAGGGAGGTAAGCGGTTTTGAGAGCGTCGCCCTGTCGGGCGTCGGCCAGGTGATCATCACCCAAGGTGACGAGGAGTCGCTGACCATCGAAACCGACGACAACTTGATGCGCCATATCGAGACCGAAGTCAGGAATGGGACGCTCGAACTGGGCTTGGCCAGGAACACGATCCCTATTCCCACTCAGTCAATCATCTTCCGCGTGAGCGTGGACGACCTGACCGGGCTCACTTCGTCAGGCGCCGGCTCGTTTAAGATCGATGGGTTGGAGGCCGATCGCCTGAGGGTCACCTTGAGCGGGGTGGGCGATGTCGGGATCGACTCGCTGAGCGCCACCGATCTGGTCGTCAAGATCAGCGGTGCGGGCAACGTCGATCTGGCCGGGCAGGTCGAGGCGCAAGAGATTGATATGAGCGGGTTAGGCAGGTATAGCGCCCCCGACCTGGAAAGCCAGACGGCGTCGGTGCGCATCAGCGGCGCTGGCGGCGCCGTGGTCTGGGCGCAGGATACGCTGGATGTGGAGATCAGTGGGGCCGGCAATGTGGAATACTACGGCAGCCCCCAGGTGACCCGAGAGATCAGCGGCGCCGGCAAGGTTACAAGCCGGGGCGACAAGTAATGCAGTCGATTAAGCAACTGTTTTACCGCCATCCAGTCGCCCTTGGCCTGGGCATCACCGGGGCTCTCTTGCTCGGCCTGTTTATACAAACGATCGTCTTGGATCGGTTCCCGGTCATCTTTGGACCAGCGGGCTCGCCAGACAACTTTAGGATCGCCGTCAACCACTGTCTTCTGGCAGGCTACCTTGTCGGCGCGTATTTTTATCTCTTGCGCGGCGCGAGGAATACCGCCCACGAACTTGACAAGGTACTGGAACCGACCAGTTACCCCTCGGGCGTGGACTGGGCCGGTCATGTTGGGGTGAAGGCGCTTGTCGTTTGGGGCTTGATAGGCCTGCTGGCCGCGGTGGTTTCTCCCTATCTGGCGCCGTCGGCCGAAATAGCCTGGGATCCGTCTGCATGGAGCCCTGAGATCTGGTGGCATCGCGTTCTCGGGCTTTTCGTTAGTTGGTGGTGGGCTTGGTTCGGTGTCGCAGTCTGGACTACGTCGACGCAAGTCTCCCGGCTCGCGGACCGGTTCGGCCCGGTGGACCTGTTGGATCTAAGCCCCTTTTCCCCGTTTGTGAAACAGGGTCTGCTGACGGCCCTGTTGATCGTTGGGTTGGTGTCGATCATGAGTTTGCGGCTACTCGAACCGGGACAGCGGCTTACTGTTGTTATCACGGTCGGTCTTGCTCTTCCCCTGGCCCTGCTCGGTCTGTTGTTGCCGGTGCGCGGGGCGCGCGAACGAATTCGTGAAGCCAAAGGTGTGGAGCTGGCCTGGACCCGTGACAGCATCCGGGACTCCAGGACTCACCTGCACAATCTCTTTTCGGACACGTCGTCAGACGCGTCGTCGGACGCGTCGTCTGGGCAGATGGCAGACCTGACCGCCTATCAACGGCTCATTGAAGATGTTCCCGAATGGCCCTTTCGAACCTCGACCCTGGTGCAGGTGCTGCTCTATTTGCTGATTCCCGTCGCGTCCTGGATTGGTGGTCTACTAATTGAAAACGCGCTGGGCTTTTTGTTTGGATAAAAGGAGGCAAAATCATGAAAGAACGACGGTACGATATCGATTGGCTGAGGGTGGTGGCCATACTGGCAATTTTCTTCTATCACTGCGCCCGCTTCTTCGGTCCAGAAGGCTGGCATCTAAAAAACGCCGAGCAGAGCGAGCTTGTGTTGGTGTTAAGGGTTGGTTTGATCTGGACCTGGGTCATGGAGCTCTTCTTCGTGCTTTCCGGATTTGGCGCCTGGTACGCACTGAGATCCAGGTCCGCAGGGCAGTTTCTCTGGGACAGGGTCAAGCGGCTTCTGATCCCTCTGTATACGGTGGGCTTGTTTATCCTTATCCCGCCTCAGGCCTACTTTGAGGCCGTTACCAATGGAGGGTATACTGGCACCTTCTGGGAGTTTCTTCCGCGCTATTACAGCGGTCTGCCAGCCGACATCCTCGGTATTGCTCCTCGTGACCTTCAGAGTCCCCTGTTCTTAGTGCCCTTTGGCTTTCCCGGTCATTTGTGGTTTCTCCAGTTTCTGTTTCTTATCTCGCTGGTGACCCTGCCGCTGCTTCTTTATCTCAGAAAAGATTCAGGTCAGCGCTGGATCGAAAGACTGGCCGGGTGGTCCGATCGCCGGGGTGGCATATTCCTGTTCGTGATACCCCTGGCCCTGGTTCTGATCTGTCTCAGATTTCTTTTTAGCGGCGGACTAACCTGGGCCGATTTCCTCTGGTACGCGATCTTCTTCCTAGCAGGCTATATCATGGCGGCCGACAAACGCTTTACCGAGAGCATCAAGAGACATGGCTGGGTATGCCTAGCACTGTGGATTGTGGGCTTCTTTGGCGTAGCTCTTATCGGATTGGTTTTAGGTTACGACCCATCCCCGGGTATTGAGCCCTTCTCGTTGACGTATGTGCTCTTTCAAATCGTATGGACCATCACCAGTTGGAGCGCGGTCGTCTTTATGCTGAGCCTGGGGGCAAAGCATCTGAATTTTCACAACAAGGTGCTCGCCTACGCCAACGAGGCGGTGCTTCCCTTCTACCTACTCCACCAGACGGTTATCCTTTGCGTCGGCTGGTTTGT
>JAUVPY010000007.1 GCA_030598425.1 Anaerolineae bacterium | reverse complement strand
GCCTTGGGCGGTAAAGCGGTCGTGGAAGGCTCTCCCTGCGAATAGGTCATTTACCCAATGAATGAGTTGCTCAATTTCCTCATTGATCCTTTGTCTTACCCTTTTATGATACGCGGCCTGATCGCCGTGATCATTGTAGGAGCTGTGTGTGCGATCGTAGGCACCTACGTGGTGCTGCGTGGGATGGCCTTCTTTGGCGACGCTCTCGCTCATGCGATCTTACCCGGGGTGGCAGTAGGATATCTAGTCGGTGGAGGGGCCAGAGGCCCTCTCTTCTGGTGGGCCATGCTCACCGCGGTTCTGGCTTCCTTCGGGATCGGCGCTCTCAGCAAAGGGCGACAGCTAAAGGAAGATACGGCCATCGGCGTCATCTTCGCCGGCATGTTCGCCCTGGGTATCGCCCTCATTTCCACCACGAGCAGTTACACCGTGGACCTGACTCACTTTCTGTTTGGCGATGTGTTGGGCGTGTCACGAACCGACCTATTGTTGACGGCCATTTTTGGCGGCTTCGTGGTGTTCGCTGTATTCGCCTTTTACAAGGAGTTTATGGTCCTCTCTTTCGATCCGGTATTAGCTGCAACCATGCGGTTGCCCGCTGGCCTCTTGCATTACTTGTTACTGGTGCTAATCGCCGTCACCATAGTCGTTTCCTTACAAACAGTGGGCATCGCCCTGATGGTGGCTATGCTGGTTACACCGGCGGCCACCGCCTACTTGCTCACTCGTCGCCTGCCGACCATGATGTTGACTGGAGCCGCAATTGGGGCTCTCTCAGCCATTAGCGGGCTCTATCTCTCGTTCTACGTGAATATCGCTTCGGGCGCGGCGATTGTGCTGGTGTGTACCACTTTCTTCATCCTGGCCTTTCTGTTCGCGCCGAGCAAAGGGGTTGTGTGGTCATATCTCCGCAACCGGGGCGCTTGATACTCCTTTAGGACCAAACTTGACTTCCGGTAGCGACCATTCTATACTGATTATAGACCAGATCAGTCGACAATAATCCTCGCGTCAAACACTCCTACCTGCCCACAACCAGCTTTGAACATTATCTGGTATTTGCCGGTAATACTATAGTAAGGAACAGTGATAGGACGAGGTTGATTATGGCTAAGTGGTGGCGTATCAGAGAGGGTTGGGGGGTTCTGCTTCTGTCTTTGGGTTTGGCCTTAATCGTCAGCGCCGGGATTGCCAGCGCAGGCTGGACCGAGGGGCTGAAAATCTTGCCCATCGCCAGCCTGGGAGCCTTTATCATCGGGCTGATGATCGCCAAGAGTATCTTGCCGGCCTGGATGGCGCATTTGTTCAGCCTGATTATCGGCTTCGCCTGGTCATTTTGGCTGACGACCAGACTATTCCCCGAATTCTGGCAGTATGAGTTCCGTTGGGCCTGGGTATGGTGGTACCTCTATCAGTGGATCCTCACTCTCGTCAGGGGCGGCGTCAGCCACAACAACCTGGTTTTCGTGTTGCAGATGGCGCTGATTGTCTGGCTGGTGACCTACCTGACTGTGTGGTTCATCTTCAGGAATCGTAATGTGTGGCTGGCTATAGTTCCTGGTGGCGCCTTGCTGTTGGTCAACATGCTTTACGCGCCCAATGACATCACGATCTATCTGTTGATCTATCTGGCTTTGGCTTTTCTGCTCGTCATCCGCTTCAACCTGTTTGCTCAGGAGCAGGTCTGGCGGCGTGAGAGGGTCCATTTTAACGCAGACGAGATTAGCTTTGACTTTTTACGTGCCGGGGCGCTCTTCACCGTAATGATCCTCGCTTTGGCCTGGATCACACCTGGCGCGCTTGCGGCTCAGGAAGCCGAGATCTTTGACGCCTTTCGTGGCCCTTGGCACGACATGCAGGCCGAGTGGAGCCGCCTGTTCGCCTCACTTAACTACCGGTCCTCGGCGGGTGTGGATTTCTATGGCAAGGAACTAAACCTAGGTGGTCCACGCGAACTAGCGGAAGTACCTGTACTGGAAGTACTGGCTCCGCCCAACGCGCGCTACTGGCGGGCCGTCGTCTTCGACCAGTTTAACGGATGGAGCTGGCAGAACACCGATGATACGCTTGTTCCGTTCGGCGCTGACCACGAAGCGGTGCCAATGGTCCCCTACCAGGCCCGCCACGTTATCACCAGCACAGTCACCGTCGTGGGGCCGAGCATGTCTATGTTGCCTATGGCGGCCCAACCGCTGTGGGTCACTCATCCGACGCGGGCAAGCTTAAGTTATGTAAGCACGCCGGTTGATCGCGTCAGTAGCCGTGCCGACGAGACCCGCACCAGCCAGCGGGTGGATACTGTCTCCTTCGCTCGGAGCCGCGTTCCCCTCGATGCTGGAGACAGCTACGTGGTCACTTCCCTTTTGACGCAAGCGCCAGAGAGCTGGCTACAAAAGGCTGGGGCCAGCTATCCGACGTGGGTTACTGATCGCTACCTGCAAGTACCCAACAGTGTGCCTGATCGAGTAAAACAACTGGCTGAGGAGATTACCGCATCTTACGACACCCCATATGACAAGGCAAGCGCCATTGAGAGCTTTCTGCGAAGTGAGATCGAATACAACGAAAAGATCGAAGCCCCCCCGCCCGATCGTGATCCGGTGGACTACATCCTTTTTGACTTAAAACAAGGCTACTGCGATTACTACGCATCCTCGATGGCGGTTATGCTTCGTTCGCTGGGCATTCCGTCCCGAATCGTATCAGGCTATGCCCAGGGTCACTACGAGCCAGACAGGCAGGCCTACGTGGTGCTGCTGCAAGACGCCCACACCTGGGTCGAAGTCTTCTTCCCCAACTACGGTTGGATTGAGTTCGAACCCACGGCGGCGCAGCCGGTCATCGTTCGCCCGGTCGAGCCGGAGAACATCGGCTCTTCCGGTGAAGACTCAGATGAGAATTTAGGTCTCCCCCCTGACAATGATCGAATGGACCGTATGGAAGAATTGCTAGACGAGGGAGTTCCGCCCGACACGGGGAGCAGCCTTTCCTTTTGGACCCGCTTGACACCGACCAAGCCCGGCTCCTGGGTTTTTGGAGGCTTGTTGTTGATAGTGTTGGCAGGGATCACCGTCTGGACGATGCGCCATCGGCAGACTATGCGATTGAGTAACGTGGGATCAATCTACCACAATATGGTGCGCCTGGCTGGCTGGGCCGGCGCCCGCACACACGTCTCGCAAACGCCGTATGAACACGCTGAGGTGCTGGGTCAAGTGGTGCCTGAGGGAGAAAGGCCGGCGCAACGCATCGCCGGGATCTACGCCCGCGAACGTTACGGGCACGGACCGCCCGACGACCGCGAACAGGCAATAGCCAGCCAGAACTGGCAGGAACTGCGCCCCAGGTTGGTGCGTCAAACCATCCTGCGCCACGTGTTTAGGCGAGGGAACAAGTAAGTAGCGTTGTGAACCCCATCCCATTTATGGTATACTCCCTCCGATGAATGACAATGGGTCACCGTTACGTCTCTCGCCAGCCATCGGCGCGCTGGCGCTCACGCTGCTGGCCTTCGGGCTGCGCCTGCACCGGCTCGATTTTCAACCCCTGTGGGGCGACGAAGGCTGGAGCTTCTATTTTGCCTCAATGAGCCTGGGCGAGATGATCCGCCTCACAGCGCAGGACATCCATCCCCCCCTCTATTATGCCTTGTTGGGCGGCTGGCTGCGGCTAGTTGGCAGCATCCCTGAATTGGCCCGCTACCTGTCCATCCTGTGCGGAACCGCCCTGGTGCCACTCTCCTACCGAGTGGCCTGCCGACTATTCGACCGGGTCGCCGGCCTGGTGACCGCCGCTGTCGTGACGCTGGCACCGTTCGCCATTTATTACTCTCAAGAAGTCCGTATGTATGGGCTGGTGACATTGTTGGGATTGGCGTCGGTCTATTTCTTCATCGAGCTAATGGAAACTGGCAGGGAGCCGAGCGAAGACGGCAGACGGCGGGCGGCGGAAGATAAGAGGTTAAGAAAATACGCGCTGGGGTACGTGCTGACGACGACTCTGGCTCTTTACACAATGTACTACGCTGTATTCATTCCCATGTTTCAACTTGTTTATTTCATTGCCGTCACCCGTCGTCGGAACCTAAGAGATGTGATCAACCATCCGTTTATTCGCTCCCTGTCCGTTGCTGCTCTTCTCTACCTGCCGTGGGTCATTTACGTCGCAACGAACCTCGTCACCTATGTGCAGGGCAAGCGGGTTGTCGAGGGATACATCCCGCTTGGCCTTTTGCGCTTTATCGAGTCCCACCTGGTAGCCTTCAGCGTGGGACATCTTTCCGACGCCACCCGTGTCCTGGCCTGGACAACCCTTGTGTTCCTGCCCATCGCCCTCTTAGGTCTGTTCTATCACCCAGCGCGCATCACGCGTCATAGATCACGTATCACGCAACACGCATTACTCGTCGCTCTGTATCTCCTCCTCCCCCTCTTGCTGGGCTACCTCATCAACCTCGTCTACCCCTTCATCCCCCGCTACTTCGAACGCACGCTGATGCTGGTCGCCCCGGCCTGGTGGCTGCTGCTGGGCGCAGGGCTGGCATGGCTCTGGCGGTGGAAGCGTTTGGCCCTGGTTAGCGTGGGTGCCCTGATGCTGTTGGTCCAAACCGTGATGTTGTTGGATTTCTACAACATCCCTCGCTACCGAGACGAGGACTACCGCCCGCTGCTGGCCTACGTCCGCGCTCACGGCAGCCCTGACGACGTGTTTCTGGCCAGCTATCAGTGGCAGGTCGGATATTATCACGCCTACCTACGCCCGCCGCGCCCAGTTCTCCACGTGGTGCCTGGCTGGGGCGAAACCTGGGCTGAGGATAGGCCCCGCATGCGTGCCGACCTGGACGTTTTGGTCGACGATCATCCGCGCCTCTGGTTCCCTGCTTACCAGGCATTGGGGCGACTGTGGGAGGCTGAGGTAGAAACCTACCTAAACCGGACGGCGTTTCCCGCCCAGGTGGACTGGAGCCTCCCCAGCACCAAGCTTCTCCTCTACGCGCAGGGCGACCATCTAGCTCCCGCCGCTGCCCCCTTTAACTTCGCCAACCGGCTGCTAGTGGAGAAAGTCGAAGCAGGGGACTTGCCGATTGAAGCGGGGCGGGGTGTGGTGCCGATAGTCTTGGTGTGGCACAAATTGGACAACTTGGGTAGTGATCACCGCGTCGCCCTGCGCCTGACCGACACGGACGGACGGACCTGGGCCAGTCGAGATAGCCTGCCCCAGGGAGGGGATGCTTCCTTCACCGACCTGGCGGTTGGCGAGAGTTCGATTGACCGTCACGGGCTGGTGGTCCCTGCTGGCACCCCGCCTGGTGATTACCAACTCCGACTCAGCGTATACGATCAGGCCGACGGCCATCCGCTGGATGTGCTCGATGATCAAGACCAACCGCAGGGGGTGGAGGCCATATTGACTTCGCTACACGTCGTCCCTCCGAGCATACCTCTCCCGCCCGACGCGTTGCCGGTCCAGTTCCCGAGCCCATCCGAATTCGATGGGCGGGTACGGCTGCTGGGCTACAGTCTAGGTGATGGACCTTTCCAGGCAGGTGCCCCCTTGAATCTCAGCCTGTTCTGGCAAGCTCTGGCCAATGGGGATGAGCCGTACGTCGTCTTTGCTCAATTGCAGGATGAGACGGGCCAGCCGGTGGCTCTCAGCGAGACGCCTCCCATTTACCCCAGCGACCGCTGGTCGGCCGGGGTCCTGCTGCGCGACCCGCACGAGATCCCGCTGCCCGCTAACCTGCCGCCTGGAACCTATCGCCTCGTTGTCGGACTGCTGCGCGCCGATGGGTCACGTCTGCCGGTAGCGGGTGATGACCAAGTAGAGCTGGCCACCGTCGAGACGACTCAGCGCCTCCACGATTTCTCGCCGCCTTCACCTCAATATGTGCTGGACGCGCGCTTTGGCGACCGTGCCCGTCTGGTGGGCTACGACCTGCGTGGTGGGACGGAGGCACACCCTGGGGATTCACTGACCTTGGTTCTCTATTGGCAAGCCCTGGAGACCTTCGACCAACCTTACACCGTCTTTGCCCATCTCGTTGACGCAGATGATCACATACTTGGTCAGCGCGACCAGGTGCCCGGAGATGGTGAATTTCCCACCACCAGTTGGGTCTCCGGTGAGTACCTAACCGATGCATACGCCATCCCCGTTCACTCTGACACCCCCTCTGGTGAATACTGGTTTGAGATCGGCTTCTATGACCCATTAGACGGCACAAGACTAACCGTTACCGATGCCGACGATCGGCCTTTCGGTGATCGGTTGCTATTGGAGGCGATCCGGATTCGCGTCAATGAGTGACGAGGCAGGATGCAGGCTGATGGAACCTTTGCGGCACTTTTGCCGTCTGGTATAATGAAAAGGTGAGACGAATCACAATCGATTATTTTTCCAGTCTCCCTTAAGGCTCATAACAGAAAGGAGATACACATGAAAAAGAGGGACTTACTGATTCGGATACCGGTATTGACAGTCACCCTAGGGGCTTTGCTGGTCATAGGTACCATTTCTCTGGCGAGCTTCGAGACAGCGCAACGTGCGGTGGTTCTTGGCCAGCGCCACGAAACCGGACCAGGCTTGGTCTCGGTTGCCCAGGCACAGGAGCCAGGCACAGAGCTGACTGTCTATAATCAGAACATTGCCTTAGTGCGTGACACACGTCCATTCGGCTTGGAGCAGGGCGTGAACGAGGTTCGCTTCTCTGACGTTGCCTCGCAAATCGATCCTACCAGCGTCCACTTCCGTTCCCTTACCGATCCCGAAGGCACGGCCGTGCTGGAACAGAACTACGAGTACGACATCGTGGGCACCCAGAAGCTGATGCAGAAATACGTGGATCAGGAGATCGAGTTGGTGGCCCAAGATGGGAGCCTGTATCAGGGTACTCTTCTGTCTGCGGCCGATGACGTCATTCTACAAGATGCGAATGGCGGCGTGACGGTGGTGCGTCTGGACCAGGTCCAGCAATTTAACTTCCCTGAACTGCCGGAGGGTCTCATCACCAAACCTACCCTCGTTTGGCTGCTTGCTGCTGAACAGACTGGGGACCAGGATGTGGAAGTGACCTATATGACGGGTGGCATCAACTGGCACGCCGATTACGTGGTGCAGCTTAACGAAGATGACACGGCACTGGACCTCAATGGCTGGATCACCCTGGATAACCGGAGTGGGGCAACCTACAGCGACGCAAACCTTAAACTCGTCGCCGGTGACGTGAACGTTATCCGCGAGGCTAGAGCCGCCGCAGACCGGGTTTTTGCCCTGGAGGCTGAGGCACTCCCAGGAGCTGCCCCGGCCGTAGAGGAGCGCGAACTCTTCGAATATCACCTGTACGACGTACAGCGACCGGTTACAGTCCGCGACAACCAGACCAAGCAAATCGAGTTCACCAGCGCCACGGATGTGCCAGCCGAGAAGTTCTTTGTTTATGACGGCGCACCAGGACTCGGCTTCTACGGTTACGCCATTCCTGACCCTGGCTACGGCACGTACTCCAACCCCGATGTGAACATCTACTTGCAGTTCGAGAACGAAGAGGAGAACGGTCTGGGCATTCCACTGCCAGCCGGTCGGGTGCGCGTGTACAAAGCTGACGTGGACGGCAGCTTGCAGTTTGTTGGCGAGGACCAGATCGACCACACGCCCAGGGACGAAAGCGTGCGCCTGTTGCTAGGCAACGCCTTCGACATCATCGGCGAGCGACGCCAAACGGACTTTCAGCAATTGGGGCGCGACGTTGTTGAGGAGAGCTTTGAGATCACCGTACGCAACCACAAGGATGAGGACGTGGAAGTACGCGTTCTGGAGCATCTCTTCCGCTCGAGCGAATGGGAGATCGTGCAGGAAAGTGCCGAGCACATCAAGCTAGACCAAGGTACCGCTGAATGGCGCCTACCGGTGCCCGCCGACGGCGAGACGACTCTCACCTACACGGTCCGCTACGATTTTGGGTTCTAGGGGACAAATGCCCCGCTCTAGGCGAGAGGTCAGAAGGGACGCAGGAAGCGCCCCTTCTGATTGTGAGCAGATGCTGGCTTTTAGCCTTCAGGCGTTAGCAGTTCACCCAACTCGGGATGAATGACGTCGGCCGTGAAGAGCCAGTAGTCGACTGGAGTGTCCGCGTCGTTGCGTAGACGGACATAGTAGGTCTCGCCGTCAACCAGCCAGCCGCTCCACAGCAATTCACCCGTGTTGGGATCACCGTTGCGCGAGACGACAGATCCTGCGCCGACGTTGCGTAATTGATCGGTGTCGCCACGCTCCCAGGTGTGAAGCTGCCCGGCAGGGAAGATATCGAAGTTGACGCGATGGGTTCGATTACCGTCGTCAGGGGTAAAGAAAAGTGAGAGCGTCATTTGCTCAAACGCTTCGTCGTCAAAATCGTTCCGCACCATAGAGAACCAGCGCTCCTGCCCAGAGGACAAGTCCCCTCGATTGAGACCCATTTCCAGCGGCAGCGGATGGTTGGGATCAGTACCGGCCTCCACGTCGCTAGGGGGTGGCGGTGGCGATGGCTCGCCCAACTCAGCACGGATCATATCCCCCGGGAAGAGCCAGTAGTCGATGGGAACCTCTGCATCGTTACGAACCTTCAGGTAGTATGTCTCTCCGTCAATCAACCAACCACTCCACAGCAGCTCGCCCGTTTCTGGGTTTCCATCACGTGAGACGATGCTTCCTGCGCCAAAGTTGGGCATTTGGTCGGTGTCGCCGCGTGCCCAGATATGAAGCTGGTCGGCGGCTATCAGCTCAAACCCAACGTTGCGGACACGGTTGCCATCGTCCGGGGTGAACATCATAGTGAGGGCCATTGCCTCGTAGTCTTCGTCGTCGAAGTCGTCCCGCACAAAGGAGTACCAACGCTCCTGTCCCGGATCCAGCCTGTCGGTATTCACGCTGAGATCAAGAGTAAGCGTGTGGAAGGGGCTGGCGCCCGGCAGCACCTTCGCGAGCGATGGTGGCCGGGATGGCTCACCCAGTTCGGCGCGAATCACGTCCTCCGGGAAGAGCCAGAAGTCCACATCTGCGTCGGAGTGGTTGTGCATTTTGAGCAGATACGTTTCGCCATCCATCAACCACCCACTCCAGAGACGTTCGCCGGTGAGTGGGTCCTCATCCCGCGAGACGACGCTGCCGACTCCTACGTTGCGCATTTGGTCCGTATCACCCCGCTGCCAGATGTGCAATTGACCGAGCGGGAAGAGCTCAAAGCCCACCTGATGGATTCGGTGACCGTCGTCAGGGGTGAAGATAAGCGTGAAGGTGTGCGGCTCAAATGCGTCGGAGTCGAAGTCGTCGTAGGTCACGGTGTACCACGTCTCCTGGCCCGCTTTGAGCTGCCCTTTGTGCAAGTCGGGTGCCAGAATCAACGGGTGATTGGGGTCAGCTCCAGCAGGCACGGCTACAGCAGGTGCCAGGGCGCTGGTCTCCCCCAATTCCGCAGCGATGACATTGTCGGTGAAGAGTGAGTAGTCGATGGTGACATCGGCGCCGTTGAAGACCTGGATGTAGTACGTGTCGTTATCCACTACCCAACCGCTCCATAGTCGCTCACCGGTGACAGGATCTCCGTCCCGCGACACGATGCCTCCCGCTCCCATGTTTTGCATCTGGCTGGCGTCTCCTGAGTACCAATGTGTTATCTGATCGGCGGGGAAAACCTGGAAATTAACGTGATGGATGCGGTTTCCGTCGTCGGGGGTGAAGATAAGCGTGAGATCCATTTGCCGCTGAAACGCGCCGTCGGTTCCCGTCCGAACAGACTTGTACCACTGGGCTTCTCCCGGCCCCAGCACGCCAACGTTCCTTCCATCTTGTAGAGGAAGTGCTGTGAAGGGGCTACGACCATTCTCCGAATCAGCGACTGCTCCCAGTACCAGCACGTGAACAACGATCGCAACTATGCTTATAAGGACAAGACTACCTGTGCCAACTGCTATCTTTTTCATTCGATGCACCTCCTATCGTGCACATCACTATAGTACGTTATTACAAAACACTGCAGCTCAACACCAGCAAGATTGAGTATCAGGGGAGCAGCCAAATCTTCATCACATAAGTATCATTTTCAACTCCTTACCTGCCCGGCTAAGGTTGGGCGATCAGGATAAGCCGGTGGGTCGCCCCTGGCTTAGCGCAGGTTATCAGGGTCAGCCGTTCGTCCTGGGTGGAAGCAGCCCACGTTGCATTTTGAATGCGTTCGTCCAGTGAGACATCTCTTTCCTTCACCAGAAACTTGTGGACGATAGTGTATCGGTGGGCCTGGTCACGGGAGAAGACTGTGATTCCGTCACCGATACCGACGTGTTCCAGGTCACGAAAAACAGAGGCGTTGACATCGCTGTGGCCGTTCAACACCGTGTTTCCCCACTGACCCAATTTGGCCGATTGGTTATGCCAGCCCACCGAGTGTTCCGCTGTGTTCCATTGCCAGTAGACGTCACTGCCAACCACGAGGGGCGTCTGACCAACGGGCACAATCGGGCCGTCCAGAGCAATGGCCGGAATCACCAGTCGCGTTGGGGTACCAGCCGGGACATCCCATATTTCCGCCGGCACAGCCATATGATCGTTGCTTAACTCAGCCGCCAAGGGGAGCAAAGGCTCGGCGTCCAAGGGGGGTGGTGCAGGGGGTTCGTGTTCGGAGCCAATCTCGGGAGAGTTCTCAGCAGCCGGTGGTGGGTCGCTGGCTGGGCCTAGCTCAGCAGCGATCACATCATCGGTAAAGAGCCAGTAGTCAATGGTGACGTCCGCGCCGTTGTACACCTGAATGTAAAAAGTCTCGATACTCATTATCCAACCACTCCAAAGCAATTCACCGGTGACAGGATTACCATCCCGCGAAACCACACCACCTGCGCCTATGTTGGGCATCTGGCCCCTGTCGCCCCAATACCAATCCGTTATCTGGTTAGTGGAGAAGATCTGGAAGTTGACTTGATGGGCACGGTTGCCATCATCGGGGGTGAAGAACAAAGTCAGGTTCACCTGTCTCTGATAAATTCCGTCCGAACTTGAGGCAATCTCATACCATCGGCCCTCGCCGGGGGCCAGCACGCCGGTGTTTCTGCCGTCGTGGAGGGGCAGCGCCGTAAAGGGGCTCAGGCCACTCTCCGTGTCGGCGACCGCCCTCGGGGGCCCTAGCCGGATGGCGACCACTATCCCGGCAATCAATAAAAGCCCAACTATGCCGATTAACGCCTTTTTCACCTCTGGATGACCTTCTTTCTAACTGTCACGACGCCCGCGTTTCGCGTAAAGCGCACAAGAACAGAAAAGCCCTCTCCAACCCAGCAGCTAGATCGAAACTCCAATGTAGGGTTGAAGAGGGCAATGCAGCGCAGTTTCTCCGGCCATAGGCATCGGTGAATAGAGGTAGAAACTTCGGCAAGGACACTGCGCCGACATGACTGAACTCCCTTGGACTATAGGCTATGTTAAAGAGCGCTGAAGTCCAGCGTCTTCAGCTCAAACGGGCGGGAAAAAAGAACCGCCACACCCCCTAGTATATCACAAGAAGAGGCGTGTGGCGGTTACAAATCGGTTACAGTGTTCTACGGTAACTCGATCTCCCCCAACGGCACTGCGTTGTCCTCAAGGATCGAAGCGTCGGGGCCGGTGGCGACCAGCCGCCTGAGGTTGAAGTCATACATACCGGCCACGACCTGATATGTTCCCGGTGGCAGGTCAACGGGCAGTTCAATGAGGTGTGTGTCAGCGTAGACGTGGTCCGGGACCCACGTATGAGTGGGGGCCTCACCATTGGCCGGACGGCTGTCGTGGCCGGCGACTAAACCCCCTTCGCCGTCGAGCACTTGGGTGAAGACTGTATAGCTTTGGTTGGGAGGCCGAGCTGCCCACCAGTACAAAGTGACTTGCACCTGGTCCCACGCCGGCCGCTCAATCGTGTAGCCGATGAGGTTTGCGCCGCTGGCCAGGCGGGCAATTGGTGGCAGCGGGGTAATCTCACCGCGTAACCGTGGGGCGAACAACTGCAATTCCCCTCCGTCTCCAAAATCATAGGTCAGCATAGAGCGTCCCCATGCGTTGAGTGCGCCTTGCACGCGACCGGCGGCTTCTCCGCTGGCAACCACCCAAACCTTATCGCTATTGGTGATCAGGTCTTCCACGGTCGGGGCGGCTTCGTAGAGGCCGTCTCCACCCGCCAGGCGCACCCTGTAATCGCCTGCCAGGTAAGGCTTGGCCTGCCGCAGGAAATCCTGGTCGCTCACCAAGAGCACTTCGGTTTCGGCCTGGGCCTGTTCTGTGCCCAGGTAGCCAATAAGTGGAGCGGATGGGGCCTCGCTCAAGCGACGTTCGGCGTAGGCTTGCCCCAGGGATGGGATAAGTATGATCAGCCCTAACCCAATTAAGACCGCAAGCGCGGCTGGAGCATAGCGCCACAGCGGAGCCAGCCGTCGAAACTTCGGTCCCCAAAGGACCCAGCCAAATTCCACCAACAGCGCTCCCAGCACCAGCCAACGAGCCAGCACCACCGCTGTCAGCAGCCAACTGGTCTCGGGGACCAGTACGAAATAGACAGGCTGCTCAAGCACATTGAGGAGCGTCAGCAACAAGCTGTACGTGACCCCCCGGGCGTTGGGGAACAGCAGGACGACGAATGGCAGCAAGTAGACCAGGAACTGCGGGCTATAACCCTTGGAGTAGAGTAGGAATATTGTCACCGTGAGGCCAGTCAGCGCGACAACATTCCGCGGCTGTCGGTAATCTGCCGGACGTGTCCAGAGGAACAGATAGAGCAGGCCAAATCCCAGCGTAATCACCCACCAAGGCAGACTGCTGTCATGGACGGCAAACGCGGTTTCGGCCGCGTTCAGCCGGTCTCCTCCCACGACGCCAAAGCCAAAGTAGCCCTCAAAGATGGCCCATACTGTCTCCCAAGACGAGCGTCCGACGACGGCACGAGCCGCCGTCCACAACCAGATCGGCTGGATCATTAGAAAAGGCAGCAGTAGGGCCAAGATAGTAAGAGCTGTGGTTACCAGGTACAACGCGCCGTCGCGCAGCCCGGCGCGCTGATCTTCGGCCACGTCCCACAACTGGCGCAACGCGACCGGTACAAAGATGATGGGCGTCATCTTAACTACGAACCCTACGCCTATTGAAATCGCTGAACTCAGCAACCGTCCCCGCAGAACAAAATCCAGGGCCAATAGCAAGAAAAAAAGGGCGATCGCGTCGAAGAAACCCAACATTGCGTAGATCGGCACGAAGAGGAGCGCGTAGAGCACGACAACGCGTGTTGCGTACCCTGGCTCGCCGGTTGGCTTGGGCTGCGTTTCGCGTCCTTCGTCGCCAGCGTCTGGTTCTTCGATTTCGGTGGCTTTCAGTTCGCTGTTGGTCGGTGATTGGACCTTTTCGGAGGCTTTATCGGCAGTGGGGAGAGCCTCGGCACCATTGAGCGGCGTACGGGCGCGGCCAGCGATACGATACAACAGTACAAAGTTGCCAGTCTCGAACAGGACGAACACTGTCCCCAGGATTAGGACAAACCACAGTCGATTGTCGGTCCACGGCGGGAAAAGCAGGCTTAGCTGATAGGCTCCCACCGCCAGCCAGGGAACGAGGGGAGGCCACTCAAGCCAGTAGTGCAGGAAAGGGTAAAGGCCATAGTCAGAAAGGGCGGCGATACCCAGGTAGGTGTCAAAGTCGGACCAATCGCGGATAAAGCCGCCCGGCCGTAGCAAAAGTAGGGTCAACAGGCGAAAGGCGATGAACAGTGCTAGCAGCGTGAAAAAGCTTGAGTGCCAGGTCGTTGTGGATGGAGACGAAGTTCTCTCGGCGTGCCGTTGATGTTGTTCGCCTTCGCTCTCTGACGGTGGGGGCTGTGACTCTGATGGTGGGGTTTGCTCCTCATCCTCCAACGGTTCGGACATCGAATTCTCTGTCATTTTCTCCCTCCCGTGGGACGCTATGCTACTCACTAGCGAATCCGCTCCATCCACAGCCTAAATCGTAACCTTAGGATAGCAACCGTATACTGGGTGAAAATGCTGAGGAACTGCGTTTTGCTGTGACCGTGCATACGCAACTGGTAAAAGACAGGGATCTCCAGCATGCGCCATCCCCGCCGCCAACCGACCATCAACAACCGGATGAAATAATCACCATATCCGTAGAAAACCTGATCCAGGTTCAGCTCCAGCAGTCTGTCGCGATAGATGGCGAAAAAGCCACTGAGGTTGTCCCATACCCGGGTACCGAACAAGAAGCGCAGGCCCAGATTGTATGCAAAGCTGAAGGCGTAACGCGCCGAGTCTTCCATTCCTCCTCGCATCACGAATCGCGAGCCGATGACCACGTCGTAGTACTCAAGAAACTTGATGAGTTGCGGGATCACGGCCGGGTCGTGATTGAAGTCGGTGTCCATAAAGACGAGCATTTCGCCATCAGAGTGTTCGGCACCGTACCGCAGCGCGCTGGCCAGACCACGATCCTGTGTGCGGACGTGTAGCTCCACTCGATCGTCGTCATCGAACGCAGCACGCACCGCCTCGGCGGTGCCATCTGGGCTGTCATCGTCCACGATGATCACTTCGTAGTTAAACCCTTCCGGCCTAAGGCAGCGATGAATGGCCTGCACCAATTCGACGATGTTGTCCTTCTCGTTGTAAGTGGGCAGGATTATGGAGGTCTTGGCGGTAGGTGGTGGATGACGGTTGTTGTGCTGAACCATTGACTCTCAACTCGAGACTCAGAACTCGTAACTCAAAACTCCTACATATACCGCATCAACTCAAAAACGGTGCCATAATCGCCTCCCCGCCGGCGGAAATGGCGTAAATCGGCGGGGCGAGGCCACGAATAATAGGTGGCTTGGCTGTTATCTTGCGGGATGTGAGGCGGATTGCCCCCTTCGATAAGCTCCGCGCCTCGAATCAGCATCTCCCCGCCCACTTGGGCACTCTTGTATTGAAGCGAGGTCATCGTTTCGTCGGGGTCAATGGATAAGACCTCCTGTAACAAGAGGTCGCCTGTATCAAACCTCTCATCCACCCAATGCAGGGTGACACCTGTCTCCTGGTCGCCGTTGGTCATAGCCCAAAAGTAAGGGAAGAGGCCTCGGTTGCGGGGCAACAATGCGGGGTGAATATTCAGGCAGCCGAGCCGGGGCAGTTCAATCAGCTCACGTCTGATGAGTTGATTTAAGTAAATAGAGATCACCAGGTCGGGCTGCCAGCCACGGATGATCGTCATCGTCTCGGCGTCGTTCACGTCCTTGGAGCCGACGACGCGAATGTTATGACGCGCTTTGACCTCTCGCAAGGAGGGAACCTTTGGCGGCCGACGTATGAGCCGGAAGAAGATGGCCATCGCCCGCGACTGGACCATATCCAAGCCTTTGCGGCCAACGAAGCGCAATCCGGTCTGTCGCAGCAGATACCACAAACCGCCAGGCAGCGATTTGCGATAAACGAGGCAGTCGGAACGGACGATACCGACTACCTCGCCCGGTCGGGCCTGGATGAGCTGGTGAGTCATGTAGTTCGCATAAAGGCTTTCGTAAGTGAGGATGACGATTCGCAGTCTCTATCCCCCTGGCTGGCTCATCTCTGCTAGCACATCACATACCAGGTTCACCTGCTCAGGAGTCAGGGTAGCACCCGAAGGCAGATTGAGACCTTTACGGCCTAACTCCTCGGCGACCGGGAAGCACTGATCCTGATGATACATAGGCAAGGTATGAATAGGGTAGAAGGCGGGTCGCGTGTCAATACCGCGCTGGCGCAGCCGTGCCATCAATGTGTCCCGATCCATGCCGTACTCGTCTTCCACCAGCACCGTGTACATCCAGTAGACGTTCTCCGCCCACTGGGCACGGGGGGGCGGGTTGAGCCCCGCGATGTCTGTCAACCGGCGTCCGTAATAGGCGGCATTTCGGACCCGGACTGCGATGAGTTCCTCGATACGCTCCAGTTGGGCTACACCCAACGCGGCCTGGAGGTTGGTCATGCGATAATTGTAGCCGATTTCGGGGTGCCAGTAGGGGTTCTCCTTGTGCCGCGCCTGGTTCTCCAGGAAGAAGCAACGTTCGGCCAGCTCGGAATCGTCGGTAAGCACCATGCCCCCTTCACCGGTGGTGATGATCTTGTTGCCAAAGAAGCTGAAAATGGCCACGTCGCTCAGCGAGCCGACCCGCCGGCCCCTGTAACGCGCCCCGTGGGCCTCGGCAGCGTCCTCGATGAGCGTCAGGCCGTGTTGATCGGCCAGGGCGCGAAGAGAGTCCATATCAGCCGGGTGCCCGTATAGATGGACGGCGATGATGGCCCGCGTGCGCGGCGTGATGGCCTGCGTGACCGCCTCAGGGTCGATATTCCAGGTGTGAGGTTCGGAGTCGACAAAGACCGGCGTAGCGCCAGTGTATACCACGGCGTTGGCCGTCGCCACGAAGGTGAGTGTGGGAAGGATCACCTCATCGCCCGGTCCGATCCCCAGCGCGGCCAGGGCCTGATGCAGCGCGACTGTCCCGTTGTGAGTCGCCACGCCGTAGCGCACGCCGCAATAGGCGGCGAAGCCCTGCTCAAAGCGTTTCACGTACTCGCCCAACGACGACACCCAACCACTTTGGATGCAGTCAGTCACGTATTCCAGCTCTCGACCCTCCAGAGAAGGCTCGGCGATGGGTATCATATGGCCTCACAAACAAATAGGAGAGATCATCGTCTCCCCTGAATTTGCTGTCCAAGCAAATGCATTATAGCGACTATGTCACAGCTTGGCAACTAACGTCTTTAATTTGCTAGGGCAGATATCATTCAGTCAATACCCACACCGCCGCTGCCGGAGCCACCTCCTTCGCCACCTTTAGCTCGCTTTGGATATTCATTATCGTATATGGGCTTTTATACTTCGGATGTCCTCGAGATTTCAAAGAAAAACTATACCTAAATCATCCTCTCGCACCGTTCGGAATAAGGGCACTG
>JAUVPY010000216.1 GCA_030598425.1 Anaerolineae bacterium | reverse complement strand
TCAGGCAATCCCCTATTTATCTTAGTGTCTACCATCTCCCGCTTGTTCTGACCACCAAGTCGATAGTGCAATGAATGGAGTCGCCTGTTGGTTGGGGGGACGCTGAGACTGCGAGCGACCACTGTTCCAGGTGATGATAAGCCCCTTCTTGGCCCTAGTGATTCCCACGTACATGAGTCGCAAGCGTTCGGCAGCGTAATCGGTACGAGCTTCGAGAGTAGCCGTCCCCTCTACATAGGCGGCCGGATTTTGTTCGATCAAGGCTCTCAACTGAGCGAGTGCCTCTGCCTCCAAGTTGAGTTGGTCGCGGATGAACCACTTCTCTGCGATATAGCTATCGTGCGGCTGCGCAGAGGGGAAGTTGTAATTATTGACTGCCATCAGATAGACCCGGTCCCATTCGAGCCCTTTAGCTCGGTGCATAGTGGCGACCGTCACTACACCAGGCGGTGGTTCAAAGCCGGTGTCCTCGTTCTCAAAGCCAAGAAAGCGCCGCTGGTTACGGGCGATGACGGCCAATTCTTCCGTCAGTTCAGGCAAACGCCAGTCCGGGTTTAGATTCTGGCGGTGGCGCAATTCCACCGCCAGTTTGTAGGCCAGAGCCAGGTCAGTCGACTCAGTGAACAGGTCCTGAGCTACGGTTAGTATTAATTGATCGACCGGCAAGGCGGCGGCGGCTTGCCAGCGACGAACTATGTCGCGGAATTCTTCCAGCAGATCCGGGGCGCCGGTTCCCTCCTGTGTCTCCAGAAGATCATCCGGCAACCGAGCGTTTTCTCCCTCCAGGGGCCAGAGGAAATCCTCCACCCGGCGCAGCTTGCGCAGCCACGCCTCCATGGCGCGTAGGTGTGTTCGCTGGTTAGGGTCATCCCAATCGGTCCGTTGCCAGGCGCGAAAGAGGGTTGCCAGTTGCCGTGCTGACGTCGGCTGGCTCAGATGGCGCAGTACGTTACCCAATACACCGGCTGTTGAACGGGTAGCGGCCGTACTGCTGAGCAGCTCGATATGAGGGATCTTGGCTTGGCGCAGTGCGTTGACTATATCTACCCCTTTTTTGTTGCGCGGCGTTAGTACGGCCACCGTCTCCCCTGTTTCTTTGGGATGCTCTTCCAGCCAGCGCTTGACAGAGCGGACGACAACGGCGACTTCGGGATCCGGTGCGTATCGCTCAGCGATGAGATGAACTTGTGAGGGGACGTCGGGCGGGTTTGGTTGGGGATCGCCGGATGGTGTCTGTTCGATGTGAGGGAGCGACAGAGTGCCGTGTAGTTCGGGCACCGGATGTTCGTGTCTTGCCCAATCGATCAGGTAATTCGCCAGGGCGATGATACTGGGCTGGGAACGACCCGAGTTGGGCAGAGCGCGAGACGCGACATCTGGCTGGTGCAAGAAATGGCGCAGGTATTCTGGACTGGCGTTGGTGAAAGTGTGATACACGGCTTGATTGGGGTCGCCGACGCGCACCCAATTTCCTTCGGGTCCGACCAACATATGCAAGATGTCTTCTTGGGATTTGCTGCTGTCTTGTGCTTCGTCCTCCAGGACGAAGGGCCACTGGTGACGCAAACGGACGAGGAAGTCTTCATCGGAGCGCAAGGCCTCGTGAGCCAAACGGATGAGATCATCAAAGTCGACACCACCACGATACGTGAGCGCGAGCTGATAATCGTGGTAGACGGCGCTTGCCATCTCAGCCAGCGGCAGAGGAACCGCACTTGCGTTCAGTCGCGTCGTCAGATCCTCGGGGGACAGCCGCCAGTCTTTGGCGCGTTTGATGAAGGCGCGTGCGATCTCCAGGGCCAGGTCCGGCCAGCCCCTCCCCCCCGTTCCGCCTTTGACCCATTCTGCTTTAGCGTCGCTCAGCTCCGTCCAGCCGAGATACGAATCGGCGGCATTGGGATGGCCCCGGAGCCACCGGCTGACTACCTCCTCCAAGATATTGCCGCTTTCACGCTCGTCTACGATGACAAAATCTTCAGCCAGACCGACCAATCCTGGGCGCAGACGCACGATGTCATGGGCCAAGCCATGCAGGGTGCGTACCCGGTAGCCGAAACCCGGGATCAGGCCCATCTCCCGGATGAAGTTCCCAATACGTCTCCGGAAGTTGTCCACTGCCGAGTTGACCAGGGTGACAATGAGCACTTCTTGGTCGTCGGCCAGACTGGAAGCTACCAGTTGCGCTGCCAGATATGACAGCGTTAAGGTCTTGCCGCTGCCCGGCACTGCGCTGACGCCCATCTTGCCCTGGTAGGTCAGGTAGTGATCCAGCATCTCTTTTTGTTTGGGACGAGGGGAGAAGACGGATGTTTTTATGGGATTACCTCGCTTTTAATGCACCAAGAGCGCTAACTACAGTAATGAGGATCGGTTGGTGAATCAGGTAGATAGCCAACGCATGGTGGCCCAACCAAACAAGTTCTCTGATCCCTGGCTTCCTATCCCACTCGAGCAAGTTGAACCGCCTGGTGCCACCGGGATACAGACTCTGACCAATGAAAACACCCAAGAGCGCTACTCCGAGCCAAGGGAGCAAAGGAAAGTAATCTACCTGGAATAGCCAAGGCGGCCTTAATCCCAGAAGTAATAACCAGGGATGGGACACAGGAAGTTGATTTAGATGGATGCCTAAGGCAATCATTGCCACGCCAATCGGCAGATTAGCCCAGCCGAGCGAGAGAAAGGGATAAGCCAGGATAGTGACTGCGCCAATCAGATGTAGGATGCCGAAGATGATAACAGCTTTCCCCATATATATCCAAGTGACCAGCGTGATGACCATGCCCCAGCCTAACAGCTTCAGCCCACGTACCAGGTACTTATTAAAGAGCCTCCATCCCCTTTCCTGGCGGCTGCGCCGCGCAAAGCCAATCGCCAACGATACTCCCACCAGCAGAATGAACAGACTTGCTGTTACGCGTGCGAAAACACGCCAGGGCCCGGTAACTACGCTGGCTTGGTAATAGCCGAGAAGCACCAGGTCGTAAGCAAGGTGATAGACCACCATCATCACGATGGCTACCCCGCGCAGCGCGTCTATCTCCCAATAACGGTTTGCGCCGCTCTTGTGAAGGAGCAGCAGAAAGAATCCGAGCTTCTCGATCTTTCGTAGCTTGCCTCTTTCAGCTTGGCTGGTCGATACCGTGCTGGGCTTGGAAAGGCTCTTCGCTTGATCCGGTTGGGTCATATCGCTTGATCCGCAACGCGTTTCAACGCAGATTGAATCGCTCGCAATAGTGGTCCTCGTTGTTCGTAGCCTTGCTCTCCCAGTTCGCTGACGCCCAAGTAAATCCCTCGGCGACAGCGGCGGACTAAACCCAAGACCAGACGATATAGAGATTCCTGCCGAATGCGAAACTCGTCTTCATCGGTCCAATGGCTTCCAGGCTTCCAATCGCGGCGAAGCACGTATGGATGGGTCAACGGTTGGTAGATGCGTTCCCACCAGCCATTGCTGCCGGCGTCGAGCCAGAACTGGTAGTCAACGGGGCGGTTGGTCATCAGGTAGGTGTAGGCCGGCGCGACGAGCACTGCGTTATCCTCAGTCAACCGCCAGCTTTGCACATAAGTAGCTGCGACCACACCTCGTTCCAGCAAGTGCACAAAGCGCGCGTCGATAGCATCTCCTTTGGATAAAGAGTTCTCTTCGACGACCGCCCTGTTGGTGGTAGGTACTTGCTCCAGCGCTTCACGAAACTTGCGCGCCGACTCGATCAAGTCCGAGGCAACGCGTCCTGCCTCTAACGGACTGGCCGGATTGTGGTTTGAGATGTGAAAACCAAAGCCTGGCTGGGACAGAGCCTCACTGAAGAGTCGACTCAGAAAGTGATCAAGATGTATTTCTCTACCAGGAATTCCCGCCTGATAACTTTCTAGCCAGGCTCTCAGCTTGTCGTAGCGTTCGCCGTGCAGATAGCCGATTCGGTTCCGTGTCTCTTCATCTTGGATCTGGGCGAACGATCCAAGGCTGAGCGATGAGGTTTGGGGACGGTATGCAATGTCAGTCAGCAGACGAGCGCGTACCAAGTCCAGGCCATCTATCGCCTGCATCAGTGCTAGGGTCAGGTCGAAGGGAGGTAATGGCAAGTTCCAGGCTGGGTGAGCCAATTTTGCTAACGTTAGCATGCAGCGAGTGGCTGGCTCATCACGCAAGGCACGTGACGGCCGATGGGAATGCGCGGCAATGCCACGCGCCGACAGCTTTTGGAGCAGCGAGAAACGCAGCGCGTCACTGATAAATGGAGCCAGCACCACGATCTCTCCGGGTGATGTCCCTTCCCCTATCAGTCGGCTGATCTCGTCGGCGGCCCAGTCAAGCATCTGGGGGTGAAAACGTCTTTCCCGGAAGTGCAGTGCTTGACGAAAGTCGCCTCCGGTCGGGTTTGGGTCTTGCTGCAAACTTAGGCCGACCTGGTAGCCCAGGTCGAGCACATCGGGCGGAGCTACGTGGGATTGAGTCAGTTCTAGTGTCTCGTCGCACATGGCTGCCAGGCGGGCAGAGCTGGTCGGATCAGCACCCAGGAAGATTCGGTAGCCACCATCTTGGTCATATCCGATGAGAGCGGATTCGCATTGGGGGATCCAATCAGCCAGCATGTCGTGAACCACCGGTGTATCCTCTTCAACGTTGTCTACGATCACGTGCCGGTAGCGTTCAAACAGATAGGCGCGGACAGCAGGTTGGGGCCAGAGGTGTTGCAGAAAGGTCTCGATCTGCAGCGAAAAGTCCAGCAGATTGTGATCCAGGCAGTAATGGCGGAAGCGCTTGACACATTCCCCTGCTTGGTCGTAGATCCCGAGACGGGCACTTTCACCCGTCCAGGCACCTTTGAGCCGTTCTTGAATTTCACTCAGAGGAACGCCGATCAGTGCTGCTTTGTTCAGGTTGTCAAGCAGTTGGCTGAGTAGTCGCGTGCGCTCGATGGTAACTGCATCGAAATAGCCATGCTGGTCGATCAGCGGCCCAACGATTTCATCCATAAAGTATTGGGCCGTCTCTACAGTGAGAAACACTGGCGGATGAGTGGGATGGGCGAAGCCAGCTCGATCGCCGATGAGGGGCCAGAAGAGCCGAACAACGCGGCGGGCTAGGCCGTCGAGAGTGATGATATCTATCGGGCCAATCGGGCCAAGATCTGGGTCTCGCAAGGCATCGTAGTAGGAAGTTGCCAAGGTGCGCTGTGGAACCAAAACTAGGATGGCGGTAGCTGGCATACCACGGCGAATCAGCCAGCGTAGCCGCTCAACGGCCAGCGTAGTTTTGCCACTGCCTGGAGGACCGCTCAGGAAGATCTTGCTGCTTGGGGAATGGGTGAGATGTGTGGCTTGCTTTTCCATGTGCCTACCCGCTTACACCTAGTTTTCTGGAGAGACAGAAAACCATCCTTTCTCTTATCTCTTTCAGTATACCAGCACTTACTGGTGCAAACAAACGAGCGAGAATACCTCATCAACGATATAGCTATAGCTAGGCCCTGCGCCCGGTCTATTTCGCATAGTCCGTTGTGTGATTGTGGGTGTAGTGAGGAAGGGGTTTGGTATGGTAGATAATTACTACGCGAAGTTA
>JAUVPY010000292.1 GCA_030598425.1 Anaerolineae bacterium | reverse complement strand
TGGTCGTCAATCCTAATGACACGATTACCTGGGATGTGGTTAATTGGCAATTGGCGCCGTAGGGGCGCGTAAAACGTAAAACGTAAAAACGTAAAGCGTAGTAATCCGCCGAAATTATATGCACAGTTCTGGCGCTGACTTGAAACCCAGAAGGCTGAGTTTCCGTGTAATTCATTTCGGTGAACTACTTAAGTACGCTTCACGTTTTACGTTTTTACGTTTTACGCCCTGTTATTACCAGGTTCGCTGGATGGTGACCTCAAAGGAGGCGTGGAACCGCGAGTTGGCGACGGGATTGTCGTTCTCGACGCATAACTCGTCTAATTGGAAGTCGGGCGTGAGGCCACTGGCGACCTGGCTCTTAGCACTTTCAACTTGAATGCTATAAGCGCCCTTGAACATAGCAAATTCCACCCAACCTTTGCCTCGCTCCTTACTCTCAGTAATCGGATGAGCGCAATCGGCCTCGCCGGGTCCCCAGCATATCAAAATCGGCACACCGTTCAAGCCATTGCCAGCCGCATCGATCACGTGTGCAAAAATGTGATGCTTGCCCTGGTTTTCGCAAGCTGTGAGCTGGCGCACGCCGGCGATGATGTAGTCGGCGTCGGGCGTGGGCGTGGGCTCAGGGGTAGGGGTGCTGGTCGGCGGACGCGGCGTCGACGTGTGGGGAGGGGCTGTTGGTGTGGGCGTATCGGGTGGATTGGTAGGCGTCGCCGTGGGCGGCAGCGGCGTGTTGGTGGGCGTCGCCGTAGGCGTCCAGGTCGGGATAGGCGTTTCGGTCGGCGTTGGCGTCACCGTTGGCGTATGGGTGGGCGTGGACGTTGGCGTGGCTGTCGGCGTCACGGTTTCGACGAAAGGCAACGCGGCTACTGCGCCGTTCTCGCGCACGTTCTCAATGAGCAGCATCGACGCGTTCCCCTCGTTTTGGGCGTGAGCATAAGCGTAGCCGATGTCATTTTCGCCCCCGTTGAGATTGGCACTCAAGGTACGGATGATCGAGGAAGGAGCCGCGACAAAGATCAACCAGATGAGCAGCACCAATAGGACCAAGATGCCGAGCTTTACCCGGAGGCTTCGAGTGGCAAACCAGACTGCGGTCTCGCTGATAAAGCCCCCCACTCTGCGCGAAAGGCGATTGGCCCCCCGGCTTATACCCTTTGTCGCTGGCGGCCGCCGTCGGGCTCTCGGAGCTGGCGGGCGAGGCTTTGGTTTGGGTTGTGGCCGGGGTTGTGGCGTCGGCATAGGTGCCGGCTTTGGCTGCGCCGCAGCAGCGGCGGCAGCTGTTGCTGCGGCTGCTGCCGTGGCAGTTGCCGCAGCAGCCGAGCGCGGAGCGGCTTGAGGGCGCTCCGTCGGCGCTGGAGTTGGTGCTCCAGCGCGCAGTTTTTCCATCGTCTCGTACTGTCGTTCACTCGACGCACGGCTCAGGACGACGGCCAGGTTGGGAAACTTGTAGAGCAAGTCGTCGAAGTCCGCCTTCGTCAACACCCAAAGAGTGGCCGCGGTCAACACGCGCGCGGTTTCAACGTGGGGCTTATCCGCCAGAAGAGCGTCTTCGCCGAAGAAGTCCCCCGACTCCAGATTCTCGAGTATGACCGGGCCCCTGGGGCTGCTGGCCGTCCGCTCCACCTGGCCCGCCTCGACGAAGTACATCGTGTCGCCGGTGTGCCCCTCAAAATAGACGATGTCGCCGCTCTGGTAGGACTGCGCCTGCAATCGCTCAGCCAGTTCTTCCAGTTGGACACGCGACAAGCTGCCCAGCAGCGCAATTTTGTGCAGATGCGTTGGCACGAAGCTTCCTTCGGCCTGTGAGAGGCGCTCGCGAAGGACGCCGCTCAGGGCGACAGTCAGCCCGGGGTGTTTCACCAGCAGACTGTCGAAGTCGGTGCGATAGAGGACCCACAGATTGCTATGGGTCACCGCACGGGCAGTGACATTGCGCGATTGGCCGGTCAGCAGGGCCATCTCGCCGAAAAAGTCGCCGGGGATGAGACGGGCCAACGTTTCGCGCCGTTCCTCGTCCTCCTTTGTAAGTTCCACCTGGCCCGCCTCGACAAAGTACATAGCGTCGCCAGGATCACCCGGTGAGTAGATCACCTCACCAACCGGGATATGTTGCAGGAGCAGGCGTGCAGCAACGTCGTCCAGCGCTTCGCGAGACAGGTTGGCGAAGATGGGATTGCGTTGGAGTACGCTTACCGCCTGGACCATGTCGGCAGCGCTGAGGCGAGAACGCAGATTACGGCTGAGCGTCCCCCGGATACCGGGATAGGTCTCGGCCAGACGGACAAAGTCAGAGGGAGAAAGCTGCCATATCGTTGAGTCGGTGGCTGCCTGAGCCGTGGTAGCGTGCGGCTTGCCCGAAAGGACAGCCATCTCGCCAAACGTTTCGCCAGGCCCCAGTTCGGTAAAGTCATCGTCCCCAATGAGCTGAATGGAGCCATATTCGATGAAATATATACCGCTGGCGGCGTCACCGGTGCGGAAAACAGCTTCACTCGACGCATAGCGTTGCGGGAGCAGGCGTTTGGCCACCATCTGGCGCTCTTCCTCGCCTAAGTCGCGCATAAAGGAGATGTGGCCCAGATGGTCCATAAGGTACCGCTGGTATTGAGCGATGTTGGTGCCTAAGGCCAGCCCCAGTTTAAGCCCGACCTCGTTATGTTCTTCGATGACATCAAGGACGGCGTTTTCGTCGAGTACCCACACACTGAGAGGCGAGGAGGCGCGGGCCGTCATGCCGCGCTCACGCCCCATAAAGAAGTCGGTTTCGCCCAGCAAGCTGCCCGGTCCCAGTGTAGCGATGGCCGTTTGACCACCGTTGTCGGTGAGCTTGACCCAGCCCTCCTTGATGAGATAGAGAGCGTCGCTCTCAGCGTCTTTGGCAAAGACCAACTCACCGGACTGGTAAGTCTCAAGACGCATCCGCTTGCCAACGGCTCGTTGCTCGGTCTCAGTGAGCTCGGCAAAGAGGGGTGCGTTCTTGATGAACTCTTCCTTCACGATGTATGGTACCTCCCCAGAAAAATCAGCAACTTGGCAAATCGGCAAGTCAGAAGATCCGCAAATTAGCAAACACCTGCACTTCGCGCAGGCGCAAGTGTCAGCGAATCAACAAATCTGCAAACACCCCTTGGTGACACGTTGTGCAGATTTGTGCATATGCCGATTTGTCCATTTGTTGATTTGTTGATTTGCGCATTTGTCGTTTTGCTATTTGCTCATTTGTTAATTTGAAAAACAATCTGCCAAGATGGTTGGACGTCTGATGGTAAATCAGGGCACAAATCGGCCAGGCTCGCGCCGACCTCTTGCGCCGTGTCGCTTTCAACATCCACCAGTTCTACCTGGTAGACCTCGGTTGGCTCCATCTCAAAATCAGCGTAACCCGTATCGGCCTCCGGCTTAAAGCCGGTGAAAAATCGATCCTCGCCGCCCGGCCAGTTGACCAGGATTTGAATTCCCGGCACACCTTCACCTGTGTCGTCGCGTACGTAAACCCGCAGCAATCCATCAGTGGTCGGGTCACACAGCGCTGTCGATTGGACTACTCCGAACACCTCGACCGGCTCCGCGGTCGGAGTGCGGCGTGGGGTCGGCGTAACCGTCCGCGTGGACGTGGCGCGCACGACCTGAGTGGGAGTTGGCGTTGGCGGCTGGGGAGTGGGTGTAGGCGTCAGCGTGGACGTAGGTGTTGAGGTGGCGATGAAAGGCCGCATCGCCGCCGACGTACCTCCCAGAGCGTCGGACAGGCGGGCCAGCGCTCGTATATCCCGGGCGTCCCGACCTTCATTGATGAACCGTTCAGCCAGGTTAACGATGGCTTTCTCTGTGTCAGGGTCCTCCAACTGCGCCAAGCGACGTCGCGCCCGATCCAGGTCTTCATCGGCCACGTAGGCGGCAGCAATGAGGACCGTATATATCTCTTTATCATGCGGATTGAGGGCCGCCGGGGTCGTATCGGTCAAAGCCGGAGGGTCGATCACCCAGGTATATGTCAGGCCCAGAGCCAATCCAATCAATAACCCGGCTAGAAAGCCGCCGACCCAAAGTACCCCCTCGCGCCTCATCCGCTGTTCACGTTAGTCTCTACCGCGTCTCGTTCCTACCCCACAGTCACCACTGGCTTCGCATCGCCTGGTCGTGCTAGAACGGGTGCGTTGCCTGAAATACGACCCAATATGAGTGGTGGAAGTTGCACATTGAGTTGTTGTCTATCCTCGTTCTACAATCGCCTTCGTCGGCGCAGTAGCCGGTCTCAATCAGCCAGGGGATGGGGATTTCCCATTCCTGGGTGCTCATCAGAGGCGTTTGCTCGCTGCTGACCGGAGCCCCCTCAGGGTATTCGATCACCTGTAGTTGAGTACCGCCCTTCGTCAATTCAATCTCAGCCAGCTTGGACCCCATGCCAAGGAAAGGCTCGTTCTTTTCGCCAGTTACGGGGCGGAAGTTGTTCCAGGGCGGATCACCCAAGACGGCACCCATCAGCGGCCCGCCGTTGACGTCCAGCACCGAGATAAAGATATGATGATTGCCTACACATCCCCCATTTTCTTGTTTGGTTAGTTTATGCAGGTTGGCGATGACAAAGTCAACGGGCGGTGGAGTCGGCGCGGGTGT
>JAUVPY010000202.1 GCA_030598425.1 Anaerolineae bacterium | reverse complement strand
CGAGTACTTCATCATGGGCGTCCGCCAGGACATCCATGAGATGGGATATCGGAGCGCCCGGATAACCACCTACATAAGCAACACCAGCCTGGAGCAGCGCCTTAGTCAAGGCCAATATGGCCTCGCCGTGGAACGTTTCTCCTTGGGTCAAGGTGAGCTTATGCACCTCGGTAGCAAAGGAGCGCTCCATTCCCTTGGTTTCTGTATAAGCTCCCTTCGCTGGCACTATGATTTCACCTCCACCCAGGTTTGGCGCCCGGGCCACTGTAACCAGGCGAGCGTGCTGGCGTTCTGGCAATAGCGAAGCCCTGGTTGTAGGCAGCCCGATTGAGGAGGGTAAATTTGAGATACCAGCCACCAAATAACCCGCCCAGCCCGGCTAACAGGCCCAGTATGACCGCGGCGCTGGGAATAAATATGGTGCTGATGAGCATTAACAGGGGGATTACATGACCGAGCATTATGACCGTCCGATTGGCACGGTCAAGCGCCGCCACAGTACGCAACGGGGCCGCACCTGGAGCCGACAGTTTGCGCTGGTAGGCAGACCATAGCCAGAGGCGGATTGTGAGTAATAATAATAGGGCTGTCGGTAACCATACGCCGACGGCGCCAAAGAAGACCGTGGCTATTAGCATTAGCGCTGCCCCTTCTGCGAGTCCCGTAAATACGATGAGTGGGACAATCAGTGGCTCGCGCCAGGCCGGGATGCCCATGGACTCCCTCAATATGCGAGCTTGAGCATACAGGAAGCCTAACCCGCTGACGGCCGCTAGTAGCCCGATGACGGGAGCGCGCGATGCTATGGCCGCCAATACCAAGATGACGAGCGGTATCGAGAGTATCGCCTCGCGAGTCATCCAGGAAGTACGCGGATTGAGGAACACCAACAATGCGCGCCAGCGACGGCCAAGTTTAATCCACACGAAGATGAGGCCGGTGCCGACGAATGCAATGACTAGAGTTCCCGTTCGAACGAGCCAATCCGCCTCCTGCAAGGCCGCGAGCGCTGTAAAGAACAGCAGGCCGGTTCCTGTGCCACCGCAAATGAACTGGATAGTTGCACGCCAATCCCAGGGTGTCTGATGCCAGGGTTGTACGCTTCTCATTGTCTCTTATCCCATAAGTAATAAGATCCAGGTTCCGCTCCCAGTTCCTCGTGCATGCGAAAATGTTCGTTTTCTCGCAGCAGTCCCGACACGTTACTTTCGGCGTCTTCGATATCGCCAAAATGTAGCGCAGCGGCAATACAGGAACTCACACAAGACGGTGTGGCCTCTGGGTCGACCCCTGGAATGAGCCCCTGGGATCGGCCGGCATCAATGCGATCGAAGCAGTACGTACACTTCGTGGCAACACCAATGCGGCCCGGATCTTCGCGTAATGCCTCATTTTCCATTGGCTCCGAGCCATAAGCATATCGTTGTTTCGTGACTTTGTAGCGCGCCTGGTAAGGACAGGCGACGATGCAGTAGCCGCAGCCGATACAGTAGTCATAGTTGATCGTGACGATGCCGTCGTCGCGCTGGCGAGTGGCCGTCGTCGGACATACATACATGCATGGTGGCTTAGCACAGTGTTGGCAGCCAACCGGAACGAATGTGCGCCGGACATCGGGATATTCCCCCGACTCTACGTCGAGCACGGACCGCCACTGCACGCCGGGCGGAGTGCCATTGGTGTGCCTGCAAGCAACGGTACATGTTTGACAGCCTACGCAACGGCGCAGATCAACCACCATGACGTAACGGGTCATCGTTTCCCTCCCACCGGAGCAACAGCTACTGGTACAATATCGGCCGACGAACCGGTGGAATCCGTCAGATCCATTAGCATCGGCACGAGGGCGTTCATGCTGGGAACGTTGAAGTCCTTTGCAAACGGGGTCGCCCAATGATCGAACTGGCCTATCATCAACACGGTATCAGGACGGATGCCTTGCTGAAGCACGGCCGGGCCACGTGTGGCGCGCAGAGCCGAGCGCACTTCAATCAGGTCACCATCACGAATGCCTAGCTCTGTTGCTTTGCTACTGTTGATTAATATACCTTTATGGCCTTTGACGTTATCAGCTACCTCCTTCATCTCCTGAACGCCGACGTTACTACCCCATGAATATTGCATGCTGCGAGCGGTCAGAAGCCAGAATGGATAATCTTCATCCGCTCCTTCCAGGTTCTTGGCGATGGCTTGCTTGATCATGGCTGGGAGGTCGTGCCAGATAGGCAACGGTTCGTATTCGGTTAATTGCTTGTCCCACCAGTTGATGCCCTGCTCATGGAGCCGGTTGCGTAACTGGTGGCCGATCCGGTACAGTCGTTCCTGGTAAGGCATCTCGAAGCGAAGGTCGTTGTCCACTATGGCCGGATATAGGTACCATTTGAGTCGTGAGAAGGGCTTAACTTTGAAGCCGTGCTCGCGGTACCAGTCGAGACCCCCATTTTCCCCGCCGTCGCTCAATTCGGCGCTGGCTGCGCGGCAAATTGCATCCCAAATCGTCTCCGCCGGGTGGGCTTCGGAGACGTCCAGGGAGTAGTCGTAGCTCTCACCTTGCAAAGGGATGCTCGTGGCGCCGCGGTTGATCGCCTTATTGTACTTTTCCAACAATCCCGTGCGTCGAGCGAGCTCTGTTGCAATCCAGGTAAAGTCTCGCGCTTCGCCCCGCGCCTTAACCACCGGTTGACGAAGCGCAAAGCCTTGATAATCCCAAAAATATTCAATATATTTTGTACCGCCTATGCGTATCAATTGTAGGCTTTCTAGATCGGTAGCTTCAGGCAGAAGGACATCGGCCATGTAGTTCGTCTCGTCAAGCGTATAAGCGAAGGCGACGACGAATGGAAACTTGGCCATTGCCTCGCTTACTTTGTCTGTATCCCAAAACGATATCGCCGGATTGGTGCGATAGACGAACCAGACATCTGGCAGCGTCGGTTCAGGCCAATGGGGAAAGGGTTCCTGCTGCTGCATCCAGGCCAGGTGTGTAGGCCCGAGGGCCTGGCTCCAGGGTGAGTTAGCCGAGAGCGGTACCAGAGTGCGGTAGCCGTGGCGCACGGTCGGCCGGGAAAGCCAACCCTCGCTATCTGTGGGGTTCCAGGGATAGGCCAGGAAACCGTCGGGATCTGGTCGCACGCTGCGATGCCTATCTTTAGCCGGCCGGTTCAGCCTCACCGTTGTTCCCAACGTACCGCCGGGTACGTCTAGCCCACCAACCAGGCAGGCCAACAAAGTGCGCGCCCAGGCACAATCATATCCCCCCCAGCCATTACTCACGGTCTTTCCAAGCACGACAGCCACCGGGCGGAAAGGCAATTCCCGGCCTTCGATCTCGACTGTGGCGCCAACCTGGGCGTGTTCCAGGAATTCGTTGGCGATGCGCCGGATAGTCTCTGCGGGCACATCGCATATCTCGGCCGCCCATTCCGGTGTATATTGTTTTTCGTGCTCGACCAGTTTGGAGAACGCCGTCATACACTTCGCCGCTTCATGCTCCCATGTTTCATTGTCAGCGCCGATCTCAATCCCAGTGACCGTGAACTCGCCCTCTAGTGCTGGGTCTGCGTCTGCTGTATCGAAGGGCACTGCACGCCCGCTGCGCTGGTCCCACATGAGCGGCTTATGGCTATCAGGATCGCGAAGGTAGAAACTATTTGGGCCGACCAGGTAGGGCGAAGCTGTCCTGATTCTCAAAAAAGGCAGATCCAGGGCATCGCGCGGGTTCTCGTGCAGGATCACGTTTAGCATGGCGTGTAAGAAGGCGGGGTCTGTCTTGGGGCGGATTGGGACCCATTCCGCCGAGCAACCCCCGGTTACGGAGAGATGAGGTTCGATCTGCACGCGCTTCACCCCTCGCTCGCGGGCTTCGGCGTGACGCCAGACGCCACACACGCCGGCCGAGGCCTCCACGTTGGCGCCAAATGAGACAATGTATTCCGTCAATGGCGTATCCGAGCAAACAGTGAAGGCACGGTGCCAAAGCTCACCGTAGAGATGCTCCGAGTGATAGCATTTGACGCCTTGACCGCTCCCGAAACTCATGTCGATAGGGCCCCATGAAGCCAGGAAAGCCGGCAATGTGCCCATGTAGGCGGTTGGGGTGCCAGCGCCACCGAAACTGGCGGCGACGCGCGGATAGCCGGATTTGTCCAGTAGTCCTGTGGCTTGAATTTCATTGAGCTTCTCGGCCACCAGTTCGAGCGCCTCGTCCCACGAAACGGGCACGAATCCTGGATCCTCATCCCGTCCCTTGCGTGGGTTGGTACGCTTCATCGGCGTAAGAATCCGGCGTGGATTGTAAGTCTTCTGAACGAGGCCGTAGGCCTTCACGCAAACCGTGCCCGCGGCCGGATGAATTTCAGCAGCGGCAAAGTTCGGTTCTACGGCCGTGGCCACGTCGTTTTCGACCTTTACCGTGAGAAGATCAGGACCAGCAACACATTGGTAACAGTAGGTGGGGATAGACTTCGTTGCCTTGTTCGAACCGTTTTTCACGATGCGTACACCTTTTCTGCCTTGCGCTTTAAGCGCTCCGCGCTTACGTTGACATCCACGATGAATCGTACATGCCTGCCGTGGGCCACATCTTCCAGGTTGTCCCGAGCCGTGACTTCAAAGGTCGCCCGGCGACCCTGAAGTTCCGTCACGGTGGCCGTGATCTCTACCCACATGTCCAGTAAAGTGGGCGCGAAATGATCGAGATCGATGTGTGTGCCAACCGAGTCTTCACCCTGCTCCAGGTGTTCCAGCAAGAGGTTTCGGCAGGTATTCTCAATGTCTCTAACGAGTTCTGGCGTCGCGTAGACGCGCCCCTCGTCCCCCATAAAATCGATGGTACGCTCTAGGTCGATTGTATAGCGGGTCGTCTTGCTAATGCCGGCTGCCAAACTATCTTTCATAGTGGCACTCTTTGGACTTTTACAGTAATGGGTTCGAAAGGGTGGGTTGGCCTGTGATAAAACATCACACCTGTCTCCACATTTGATCGTATCTTAATGTCGTGTCTAACTTGAAATGCGCCAAATTCCGGTTGTTTTGGGGCTCATGAATTCCTGTTCTGCCGCGTCAAAATGTCCGGGTTTTTGCACACATCGTCACGAAAGTGCGACATTATTTAATGATAGGCCGAGCCTCTGAAGAAACTTAGTGACAAATGTCATGTAAAAGATATGATATTTGTCACATGTGCGGCTTGCGCAATCTATTACTTCAGCACGAGCGGCAAACTGATAGTGTTTTGTGTTACAATCAAAATCACCTTGAAAGCTTTCCAGCTTGGGTAACCCTTTAGCATAAGCTTCACCTTACGCACCAGTAATTAGACCGTTTCAGCGATGAGCAGTGAGCTCCTGTACCACACTCCCCAAAGCATCTCAGCGGCTATTGCATTGCTAGCAGAAGCGACCACTGTAGGAGCAGTCGTTCGGGTGTTGGCTGGCGGCACGGTGGTTGTGCCAGAAGTTAGGGAAAGCCTTGGCCCACCCGCCCATCTGATCGGTCTCAGAAGGATTTCGGAACTCAAGCGTATTACACTAGATGGCCAGGTGCTGCGCATTGGCTCGTTGGTGACTATCAGCGAATTGTTGCGATCGCCCATCATTCTGGAGAACACGCCTGTCCTGGCCCAGGCGGCCGGCAAAGTGGCCGGCGTTCAGGTTCGCAACCTGGCAACTATCGGCGGCAATCTGTGCAATGCCGCACCTTATGCTGATTTGGCGACCCCTTGCATTATTCTGGACGCATCTGTTCAGATACAAAGCGCATCGGGCGAGCGCATGATGCCTGTGACCCAGTTT
>JAUVPY010000350.1 GCA_030598425.1 Anaerolineae bacterium | reverse complement strand
CATCCTCACCAGCCGTTCCTGCTCGGCGCCGGAGATGTCCAGGGTGCAGCAGGCGGCAGGGGGGGACATCAAGTCTTGATGTTCTGGCGAGATCTTCGCCAGGCCGCCTCCAGGTTCACTGGTGCCTTGGCTGGGTGCATTCGTTGCTTTTTCGGATATCGTCACAATCCCTACCTACTTATATCGTATTTTTACGATATAAGTATACCATGAAGAGGACGCGTTGTCAACCCCCAGTTTCGCTGGCCCACCCGTCTTCCCTTGTGGGCCTGATAAAAAGGAGCGCGTAGGTTTGGGGACTTCCGCGCACACGACCATCGTCCTTATTTGCTCAACCCGCCTTGTTATTTCTTGTCCTTGGCGGCTTCCTTTTCCTTCTTGGCCTTCTTCTCCTTGGCCGCGGCCTGAGCCCGTTTGCGGGCTTCCTCGGCCGCCTTGGCCTGCTCTTTCACCAATGCCTCGATCTCGTCAGCCGCAGCGTCAAGCTCGTCCTGCATCTCGGTCACAGACACCTTGTTGGTGGCGTGACACGCCGGGCAGACAGCCTGGTAGTGGCGGGGATTCTTGATCTTAAGCTTACGCAGTTCGGCACCGACGAAGACAGGATCCAGGTCAAAGCGGCGACGACATTTATAGCAGGTCACGTTTGCCATTGAAAGCCTCCTTTCAACCAGGCACACCGTGAGTCCACTCGTATTGTACGTAAGGGTTGGAGGATTGTCAATGTTATTCTTTATCCGACTTCGATAGTTTAATACTGACATCCGCCGGCAGTGCTAGCCCCGCTTCGATCTCGACGGCCTTGATGATGCCCACCGGTACCGGGCAGGCAGCGTGGCTGCAGTGCTCGGCGGCCCCCTCAAAAGTGAGGGGCGCCTCGCCCGTGTAAGTGAACTCGCGGTAGGGATCCACCTGGGTTAGCACCGCCGCCAGGCGCTGGATCGTCTTACAATCGCTTTCGATAGTCAACTCGACCTGCCCCGTTTCATCCTTCTGAGCCTCAACTGTCGTGTTAAAGCCGCATACACCCGAACAGATTTCCGCTTTCGCCAAATGTCTCCCCCAATGCACACTCTGTCGATAATACGCCGGTCGCTGCCCGCCGAAACGCGTAATACTAGGCCGCACCGCCGCTCGATTGGTGCCGCATTCTACTTGAAGACGGAAAGATGAGCAAATGCTCCACGGTTGCTTCGACTTACTCACTGCGCATTGACCAAGCCAGGCTTTTCCGATATCATATTAGCACTTTCAAAGCCCTAAATGACTATAATTATGACCATAAATGACATTAAAGCAGCATTTTGCCCTTATCTATGATACTGCGGTCAGACAGCATCTTCGCGCGATTGAGCCGAAGTACCATTCGCTGATTCGGGCCGCAGTCGAGGATCAGCTACAGTTCGAGCCGGATGTGGAGACAAGGAATCATAAACCCTTGCAACGTCCTAGCATCTTGGGAACAGCCTGGGAGCTTCGGTTTGGCCCCAACAACAGATTTTGGGTGTTTTGCCGAGTGTATCACGAGAGCAGAGAAGTCCACATCCTGGCCATTGGTGTGAAACGGCGAAACCGCTTGTTGATTGGTAAAGAGGAGTTCGAGTTATGAAGATCGCACCAGTCGCAGAAGTAAAGGCGCGCTTTAGCGCCTATCTGAAGGCCAGCCAAGAGGGGCCCATCGTGGTTACCAAGAACGGCAGACCGGTGGCGGTGTTGCTCGCAGTTGCAGACGAAGACGAGTTGGAACGACTTATATTGGCCCACAGTCCCAGATTTCAAGCACTTTTGGATGCAGCCGAGGACCGGATTCGAAAGGGACAAGGGATACCGCACGAAGACTTCTGGCGTGAGGTTTAGGAGGTTCAGACCAACGGCCGTGTGAAAGCCCCGCTCAGGCAGCGGGGCTATTTTCAGTTTCCGTGTGTATAGGAGGTAATATGGACGATGAGATCAAAGTCGGCATCATCGGCGTTGGACAGGTCGGCAAGCGTCACGTGGAACGGTACCAACAACTGTCCGGTGTCGAAATCGTGGCCGTGGCCGATATCGACCAAGCTGAGGCGACTCGTGTTGCGGAAATCAACGAAGTCCCACACGCCTTCACCGATTTCCGTGATCTACTGGCCCTGGATGAAATACGCGCCGTTGACGTGTGTTTGCATAATAACCTGCACGCCCCGGTCAGTATTGCGGCCATGGAAGCAGGCAAGCACGTCTTCTGCGAAAAACCGATCGCTGGCTCCTATTACGATGCGCTAGCTATGGTCGAAACCGCCCGCCGTCTGGGCCGCAAATTGGGCGTACAGATTCGAGATCTCTTCAGTATGCCAATCAAAGCGGCCAAACGGTTGATCGACGAAGGCTATCTGGGGGAGATCTATTATGCCCGCTCCGTGGGAGTCCGGCGGCGCGGGCGCCCCTATGTGGACGGTTATGGAACTCATAGCTTCGTCCGCAAAGAGATTGCGGGTGGGGGAGCCATTTTTGACGTGGGGGTGTATGACATCGCAACTATGCTGTACCTGATGGGTGCCTCGGATGTGAAGACCATTTCACGTAGTGATTGCGCACTCAGAGCAGCAATCGTTCAAGAACTCGGAATTTAGGGATTTTCTCGGGTAGTCCTGCCCAGGGCAAGCGCATAGATATGCCTGCGGGCGAGTGTAGATTTTGATGGGCGACAATGGTCGCTAACTGCTCCTTAACAGATTCAGACGAAACGGGCCACAGTTGCCGCCAGGTTTGGAACAAGGGCATGGGAAACTGGTAGGCAAAAGGGCGATCGAGGCGGATTTGGACACCTGGGTATGGTCCATCGGCATCGAAGACTATCATCTGTCCCTGGGTGTTGGTCAACACCACCGCTGACGTTCTGGCTGCGACGCGCACCTGGGTGGCTACTTGTTGCAGTACTTGGGCAAAGCGGTCTGTCTCATCGCGGACGTGGTCAGCCATCCAATCGGCAGCCCAGCGTACGAAATTGGGCCAGAAGACCAGAGCGAACTGGCCCAGGAGGCGAATGCCAGCCGGTGAGCGGACACGCAACTTGGTGAAGCTGAAGGCCCCTTTGCCTTGCTTGATTGCGGCTTCTACATCCTGACGCTGGTGGTAGGTTGGAAACAGCTCTGCCGTGGGCAACTCTTCGGCGTCGCTGAACGAGATGAGTGTGCTATACTTGAACTCATCACCGGACGGCCAGCACAGTAAGGTCAGACGCACCGGATAAGGACAGTCGCCCAACGTCTGCCGGGCCATATCCAGCGCTTGGGTGCGTGACCCGGCCTGCTCCCACTGCGCATTGTCAGGTACCTCCTTGCGCAACGCCTGGGCGGTCTTGCCGTTGTGGGCGATGGTGTAGACATCATATCCCATCTCGATCAAGTAGGTCACGTTGGCAGCGTCTCCAAAGCCACCGTCTAACAACCAGCGTATGCGAACCGGGTTGGGATTAGTCGCATTGTCTACTTCCAATTGCGCCAACCAATTCAAGAGCGCATCCCATTCAGCGGTCAGGGCTTCCAGCCGCTGTTGATGACGACGGAGGGCACACCGGGCCTGACTTTCTAGTTCGAGAGCGGATTGGAGTTGACGTTGCCAGCTTGCCTTCTGTTTGCGCGTCTGGGCCAGCTTCGAATACGGAGGTACTGGTTTGTCTGCGTATTGCGCCTCAAGGGCAGCTAATTGTGGTTGGAGGGTCTGCAACTGATGTCCCAAGCGTATTTGGCGTTCAATTTGCTGCCGAATAGTGGTCTGTTGCGCCTCGCTCCAGCCTTGCTTCTGCGCCATCTTGGCCTCGATGGCTGCAATGCGCTGCCGCAAGAGGTCAGTTCGGCGCCTCGGACGACAACCCAGGCGTGCTTCTGTGGCTTCGACCATCTCGTGCAGGCAAACGCTCGACACCGTATCGCCCGAATGGTGGAAAGCGGTGACGTGTACTCGATGTTGGATGCCTTTGAATGTTACCAGCGCTGCTTGGTGCCCTTTGCGCAACTGATTGGCCATATACCCAAACACTGTGTCTGGCGGGTATGTGGTGCTATAGGCACTGACGGGACGCCCGGTCAGATCACCACACAGAGTCAGATACTCCTGGTGGCAAAGCACTTCGTGCACTGCGCTGCGAATGT
>JAUVPY010000422.1 GCA_030598425.1 Anaerolineae bacterium | reverse complement strand
GGCGGTGGGCAAGCCCTCGCTTATTCAACTCGTGGCAGAAGCATACTTCGTAGATGTTCTCTAGCAAGCCAGGGCCAAGTGTGCTATGAACCGCATAGGCAGCATCTACGATTGCCTTTGCTATGCGTTCTTCTTCTTCTTCGGAGATGGGAGCGTAATTCATGATTGTTTTCTCTTTGTGACTTTGTGCCTTGGTGGTTCTGTTTTGAGCGTCGTGAGTCGGTCAAGCGATAATCTGATCGCTATTTGAGATTTGTCATTTGAGATTTGAGATTTGAATACGCTGGTCTCGGCGTGCGATCGGGGTTGAGGATGGCGTACCAGCGCATCGGTTCGGCGGCGGGATACCAGGGAACGCTGCTGAAATCCAGGTTAAACAGGAACATCGTTTGAGCCCACGGCCATTCGGCCTGCACCTTCTGATAGGCGCGGGCCAGGTACTCGGCTTGCTGGGCTTGGTCCACGGCAATGGCCTCGTGCTCGACCAGGTTCCAACTCGTCTGCAACACCCAGCCGGCCTCAGTGATCCAGATCGGGGTCTCGCCATCGCCGTTGCGGAGCATCACTTCCCGCTGCTGGGTGACGCGTGACAAGGACAGCCCCCACGGGTCTTCGTAATCCGGATCATTTCCGAAAGCGTATGGATGGCTGCCCAACGCATCAAAGTAACCCTGCGCGCCGGCGTCGTACATACCCTGAAGAAAATCCAGATCGCCCATCGCGGTGGGCGAGCCATCGCCTGTGGTGGCCAACCCGCCACTGATGACCAAAGCGTCGGGATCCACGGCCTTTACGGCCTGATATGCTGCTTTGAGCATCGCCGTATATCCGGCCGGGTCGGGCTCCAGATAGCCCCATTCGTAGTTCAGGTTGGGTTCGTTCCAGATTTCGTAAGCCGCCACCTGGCCCTTGTAACGCGTGGCCAGGGCTTCCATAAAGCGAGCGAAATCGGCGGTGTCATCCGGGGGATGGCTGAGAAAGGTGTCTTCCGGTTTAGCCCAGGCCGGGGTGCCGTGAACGCGCATCAGAATGCGCACGCCGTAGCCCTCGAAAGCATCCAGGATGTTATCAGGGTCCACCCAACGAAAAACACCAGGTTCCGGCTCTACCGTCTCCCAGTTGACATAACTCTTGACCCAATCGAAGCCCATATCGCGCACCAGATAGGCCTTGCCCAGATCAGCCATGTTCACGCCATATCCCAAGCCTTCATCGGCGGAGGCGAGGCCAGTATCTTCAGGGGGAGACGAGGGCGCCTCGGGCTTTGAGACTTCGGCGGTCTCCGGCGCGAAGGACACGCCAGGCCGGAGGGTGGGGAAGTCATCCCACGCCAGATTCTGGGTGAGGCGGATCGGCGCCCCGCCAGTGGCCGGCAGAACATAGACTTCGTGATTCCCGTCTTGCCAGGAGGTGAAGAACAGCCATCCCTCGCCGTCTCCCGGTCCCGGATCGGGTGCCCAGGTTAACGACCCAATCCAGGCATCGCCTTCCCACAGCGTCTCGATGTTTTCCGGCTCGGGTCCGACGATGTAAACGCCGGGCCGGTCCTCCTGGTTCCAACCGACGAAGGCGATGCGGCGGCCATCGGGGGACCAGGCCGGAGCGGTACCCTTCAGTGGCCAGCCAGTTACGGCGCGCTCGTGAACCCCGCACCCCTCAGACGTGCTTCCGCACTGCGCGTTGACAATGTGGATTTCTTCAACACCGTTGCGAATAGCGGCGAAGGCGATGCGCGACCCATCAGGAGACCAGGCGGGTAGGCGATCGGCCTCGCTGTTGGACGTCAATTGGATTGACTCCTGGGAGTCTTTCGCTTGGATAAACAGTTCTGGGTCCCCGTCTCGTTCTGAGACATATGCCAACGTCTGACCATCGGGTGACCAGGCCGGCCAGTAGTCCCAAGCCGGATGCTGGGTGACGTTTCGCAGATTGCGCCCTTGAGCGTCCATAGTCCAGATCTCGCTGTCACCGCTGCGATGGCTGGTGAAGGCGATGCGACAGGTCTTGGTTGGCTCGGCACAAGCGGGCGACCAGGCCGGGTCCCAGTCACCGGCCGGATGGTTGGTCAGGTTTGCGAGTTCCCCCTCGGACGTGGCGACGAAAATGTCACCGGCGCCAGCCCGGTCGGAGGCAAATGCCAATTGCCCCTGGGCGGCGAAAGGAGCCCGGTTCTCAATCGTAGCCCTGGCGGTCGGTGTCGGTACAGATGGTGTACGTGTAGTGCCAGGACTCGGCTGGATGGTCGTCGATCGTGTCGGTGTGGGAATGGGGGTCGACATCGGCAGAGTGGCTCCGGGCGACAAGCCCACACAGGCAGTAAGGAATAATAGAAAGGCGCCAGTAGCGGTCCCACAACGGAGCGCTGCCAGCCTTCGGTCGCATGGATGAGTTAAGGGTTTCATATTAGACGTAAAGTTAGTATAACATAAGTGAGTGAGAGAAGCAATGGGAGATTCTGAGCCGAAGGCAAGGAGATTGGTGGCCATATAAAAACCGGCAGATGGAGTACACATCTGCCGGTTGGAGGAGGAGAGTCGGGGGACGCCGTTGTCCCGTCAAACTGTCCGATGTCGCGCAACAAGCATACCACAGGTGGCCAGGCTTAACTAGTATCACGTGTCACCCGCAGTTAGTGACGTATGTCACTAGTCCGGTTTTGACGCAGGGATGATTGTTCGGTAAAATCGGTTGTGGGGGTAGGTCTCATCTGCACTTGTAGCGCAGGTGAGGGGCGCCTCTACAACCGAAATTGTGTGCACCCAGTCGAGATGTAGCTGACAGCGGGGCGTGCCACGGCTGCCCCCAATGTATCTGCCCCATAATGAGGTCTGATCTATGAACCAAACCACCTCGACGGTACAATTGATCGGTGTTGGCGAGGCGCTGGACTACATTCTGCGTCACATCACGCCGCTTGATAGCCGCGAGCTTCCCATAACTGAGGCCTTAGATCGCGTACTTGCTGAGGATGTGGTCTCAACAATTGACATTCCTCCCTTCGCCAATTCGGCGATGGATGGCTATGCCCTGCAAGCTGCTGATGTAGTGAATGCGAGCCCAGAATCGCCCGCTATGCTGAAGGTGATCGGGGAAGTCCCGGCCGGCGCCGTGCCCGACCGTCCGGTGCAGCCCGGTACGGCGGTGCGCATTATGACCGGCGCGCCTGTCCCACCGGGCAGCGATGCCGTCGTCCCTTTTGAGCTGACCAGCGAGGGACGGGGCGAGGTTGAGGGGAGCATCGGCCACGTGGCGGTCTGCGAACCGGTGCAGGCCGGCGACAACGTGCGCGAGGCGGGAGAAGATATCCGTAATGGACAGACGGTTCTCTCAGTCGGTCACGTTCTGCGCCCGCCAGACGTTGGCGTCTTGGCCGGGTTGGGCTATCCGCAGGTGAGAGTCGTCCGCCGCCCACGCGTAGCCATCCTGGCGACTGGTGATGAGCTGGTGG
>JAUVPY010000381.1 GCA_030598425.1 Anaerolineae bacterium | reverse complement strand
TATTCGAGATCACCTACCGCGAGCGCCAAAGAAAGATCGTCTTGCCGGATGGAATAGCAGTATGGGGTGGAGGTTTCTATTGGCCTACCCAGGGTTTCCCGCCAGACATGGACGTGGCTGACTATTTTGGTTTCGACAAAGGTACAGTCCTTGTCCACGTGGAACAGCTTTTCTGCCCAATGTTTGAGCCAAAAATAATAAACGAAGATGAGAAGTATCTTGAATACGCAGATATTGACGGCATAACACGCCGATTCCAGAAGCAGGAAGGAGTGATACCTCACGCAATGTCCTGGCCAATTAAGGACTGGGACAGCTGGCTTGAGATAAAGGAAGAGAGATTGAGGTTGGAAAACATCTCCCAAAGGTTTCCAGACCACTGGCCAGAATTGCTGGAAGAATACAAGAACAGAGACTATCCATTAGCGGTGGGTGGGTATCCTTTGGGGTTCTTCGGACTCCTGGCACATCTCCTAGGCTACATGAATCTGTTTTACTTCTACTACGATGACCCCGATTTGATAAAGGATATATGTCAACACCTAACCAACCTTTGGATTGCTATCTGGGAGGAAGTAATTTCTCAAGTTCAGGTGGATGTTGCGCACATCTTTGAGGATATATCCGCCGCCAAAGGCTCTATGGTGTCTCCTGCCATATTCAAAGAATTCATGACCCCCTATTACAGGCAAATAACCGATTTTCTCAAAAGCAAAGAGGTGAATATAATCCTGGTAGACACGGATGGAAACTGCGAACAATTGATCCCCTTATTTTTGGAGGCCGGGGTAACCGGCTTGATTCCCATGGAAGTCAGCGCTGGCATGGATGTGATCGCAGCTAGAAATAAGTATCCACGGCTCCAGATGATGGGAGGCGTGCCGAAGAGCGACATCGCTTTGGGCGAAAAGCGGATTGACGAGTTCTTGGCGGATGTGGAGTCTCTTTTGCAAACGGGAGGATACATCCCCTTTGGTGATCATTCCATCCCGCCGCATGTCCCCTGGAAGTATTTTAAGTATTACCGCGAAAAATTGAACAAACTCATAGATGCCGTGGGCAATAGCTGAGCGAGACCACATGATTAGATCGCCCCTACCTGGCTGTTTCCCACCTATCAAACACTCTCAAAGAGGAGGCATACCAAGATGCGCACCCTGATGATACCTGACTCTGACTACGAACACCGCGTGGCACGGCTCCAAGAGGAGATGGCCCAAGCTGACCTGGACGTAATCCTCACCTACTCCTCGGAGTCTGAGCCTGCCAGCAGCCGCTATCTGGCCGACTTCTGGCCCTTTTTCGACTTCGCCGGCGTTTTGGTACCGCGCGAAGGACAAGCAGCCCTGATCACGGGTGGGCCGGAGTCATACGAGTTCGCCGAGCAATTCTCACGCATCAAGAACCTCCACATCCACCCCCTCTTCGTGGAGAGTTCGGCGCCCGACTGGGTGCCTGAAGTGGAGTACGAGGATTTCGCGTCGATCCTGTCCTCCGTCTGCCCAAGCCCTCCACGCCGGATCGGCGTGACAGACTGGAACATCTTCCCCCATCCCATTTTCGTGGATCTGCAGAAAGCAGCTCCAGAGGCCGAGTTTGTCCCCGCAGATGATGTTCTGCTGCGAACGCGCGCCATCAAATCCGAGTACGAGATGGCCGTGATCCGTAAAGCCTACCGGATCACCGAGCAGGCCATGATTGACGCACTCGAAGGAGCCAGCGAGGGACTGACAGAGTGGGAGATAGAAGCGCAGGCTCACATCACTATACGCCGCATGGGAGCGGAAGGCACGTCCTATCCCATCTGGGTATGCTCAGGGCCTAACACTCGCCAGAGTCTGTGTCGTTCCACCCACCGGCGTATCAAACGCAACGAGTTAGTGCAGTTGACCTTTGGCGCTCGCTACATGGGCTACTGCGGCAACATGTGTCGCCCGTTTTCGATTGGCGAGCCGCCGGAGAAGGCTCGCAAGCTGATGAGTGTAGCACTGGAGGGATTCGAAGGCGCCATGCGCGACATCCGTCCAGGTGTAGCGGCACGTGACGTGTTCCAGAACTACCACGATACGCTGGCCCGCTACGGGTACGAGGACTTTACGCTGTATGGTCCGGCCCATGGCACCGGCTCCTCGGAGGTCGAGGGGTTGTGGCTGGGAGCCGGCAGCGACCTTATCATTCAACCCGGGATGCAGTTCAACGCGGACGTTTGGCTGAGCGACGGTGAGTATGGATTGCGCTACGAGGATGGCATCCTGATCACCGAAGACGGCATTGAGGAGCTCACGTCCTATCGCCGCGAGATAATCATACTCTAGCAACGTCTTGTCTTGACGACACCAGGTGCCAGTTACTTTGCGAAGCACCCCTGAAGTGAAACGGAAGGGGCAGCAGTGCCTGGCACCTTGAGGCCCTGCCCCTGCACCGCAAGGAGGAAAGCCATATGGATCGGCGCGCGTTTGCAAAGGATCTTGTGGCCCGCTACCGGGACGAGATGATCCAGGTAATGACGGACCTGTTGCGCATCCCTTCAGAAAACAAGCCTCCAATCGGATATGAGAAGGCCGCCCAAGAATACATGGCCGATTACCTCAGACGGGCCGGCCTGGAAGCGGCTCTTTACCAGCCCGATCAGGTCGAGGGGTTTCTCGAGCACCCCGACTATTGGCCGGGGCGGGACTACACAGATCGTCCCAATCTGTGTTCGACCTTGGAAGGCAGAGGGGGCGGGCAATCGCTGCTGTTGACGGGACATTCAGATACCGTCGTGCTGGGCGAAAACGTGTGGTCCAAACCACCATTCGGCGCGGAGATCCACGAGGGCAAGATGTACGGCTTAGGGGCGTCGGATATGAAAAGTCAGATGGGGGCCATGCTAGTCCTGTTCAAAGCCTTGGCTGAGCAGAAAGTGCCGCTACGCGGGACGTTGACTTACGAATGCGTGGTCGACGAGGAGGAAGCGGGCGTAAACGCCACCATTGCCGGGCGACTGCGGGACGGCCCGATGGATGCAGCTATCGTCGCCGAGGCCTCCGGGCTAGATATCTATCCGTCAGTCCGCGGGGCATTGATCCTCAACTTCTTGTTTAAGTCGGAAGGAACCTGGCTTGAGACGGGAATGGAAGGCAAGCAGGCCGACGCCGTCGAGCAGATAGGCATTTTTCTGGCGCATCTGGACGGATTGCGCGAAGTCCGGCGCAGCCACCCCGTACCCGACATGTACCGGAGCTATGCCGATCCCTACTCATTGACCATCACCAAGGTGTATGCCGGGGGCTGGGGCAGCGAGGTACCCATTGCGGTACCGCCAGACGGCCGCATCCAACTCATCGTGGAGACATTACCCGGCGACGAAGAGGCCAGTGTGTTGAAAGAAGTTGAAGATTGGTTGGCCAGTGTGGTAGACCGACACAAGGACGCCTTTCCCATCCGACCTCATATGGAATACGGGCTGCGTTGGATGTACCCGACCGAAATTGACCCGGCGCATCCATTAGTCACTACCCTGGCCAATTGTGTGACGCAGGTCACCGGGCAACCCACCGGAGTGAAAGGCGCTCCATACCAATGCGATATATGGGCACACCACCGAACCTTCAACATGCCCGCCGTAGTATTTGGTCCAGCCGGAGGCAACAGTCACGCAGCGGACGAGTGGATTGAACTAGAAAGCGTCTTCGCCTTTACCGAAAGCCTGGCGCTGTTCACACTGGAATGGTGCGGGGTAGATGATGAGTACTTTGATTGAGAACGCCAAGTGCAACGCACTCGCTTCGCGGCCCCTTCCGCCACGCTTCAGGGGTGCTTCGCAAAGTGCGTTGCACTTGAGACGCC
>JAUVPY010000377.1 GCA_030598425.1 Anaerolineae bacterium | reverse complement strand
GCCATTCGGACGGTGCGCGACAGACTGTGGGCTATCCACGCGTGTGAAAACGATCGCGGCGTTCCGGGCCGAGGCTTAGTGCCTTGGGACGCGGTCTTTCGAACGCTCAACGAGATCGACTTTGAGGACTATATTCTCTTTGAAACATACAACTCCGGCATCGGGGATTTTGCCCATCAACGGGGCATGTTTCACAACGTTTGTCCAGATGGGGTAGCCTTTACCCGGGAAGCCCTGGCTTTTGTTCGAAGGGAACTTGCGCAGTAGGGACAGGTTCCATTCTGAAAGGAGACAGCCGATGCCCGAACTAACGGTGGAACTGACCTGGCGCGAGTGGGAAGACCTCGAAGCCGTGGCCGATGCCGAGGAGATTTCCCCGGAGGAAGTGGTACGCCGAGCACTGGACGCGTACCTGGCCCAAGAGCACGTCAAGAGACTAAGATCACAAGACGATAGCGTGGCAGCTACTCGAGATCATTTGGTAGGTCCTGACGAAGTGCTGGACCTGGATCTATAGACCCGACAACCAAACAGTCAGTCGGTCGCGGTCGGGAGATAATCCCCTTCCACCCATTCTTCGCCGGTCGGCCCGACTTCCTTTTTCCAGATAGGCACAACCTGCTTGAGACGGTCAATGGCGTAACGACAGGCTTCGAAACAACCCTGGTCTCGGTGCCCACTAGATACTGCGATCACGACCGCCACCTCACCTACTTCCAGGTGCCCGATGCGTTGTATAATGGCAATGTCCACAATATCCGGCCACTGAATGCGTGCCTCATCGGCGACCCGTCGCATTCTGGCAACAGCCATCTCTTCGTAGGCCTCGTACTCCAGGTGGGCCACCTCTTTGCCCCCCGACACGTTGCGCACCACGCCAGCGAAGGTAGCCACCGCCCCGGTGTGAGGCCGGACTACCACCTCAACTGCTTCGTCAAGGGTGACGGGGTCAAACGTAACGCGGAACGAATCCACTCCGCCACTGACCGGTGGGAAGATGGCAATCTCATCTCCGTCGCTCAATCGGCTATCAGGTGTGGCGAATTCTTGGTTCACCGCGATGACGGTGCGAGTCGTCAGATCGGCCAGGCCGGGGTACTCAGCATATAGGCTGTTCAGCAAATCCCCAACTGCTGATCCCTCATCTAACTCGCGTTCCAATTCTCCGGCACCGACCATCTCTCTCAGTCGCGCAAAAAGTTTCACCCTTACTCTAATCATCATTTGTTTTACCTGCCACCGTGTGCAATACGCAGTAGGGAGCGCAAAATACGCAGTACGTACTACGTATTACGTTCTGCGTGTCCCATATTGCGTATTCCGCGTCCGCGTCACGCATCACGCATTACTCTCCGCTCCAATCCCCGCTCTTACCCCCGCTCTTGTGGACCAAACGCACCGCCTCCAGCCGCATGCCTCGATCTACCACCTTGCACATGTCGTATATCGTCAACCCGGCGACGGCTACGGCGGTCAGGGCTTCCATCTCCACGCCGGTCTTGCCCATGGTCCGCACCGTGCCGGTGATCTCAAAGGCCGCCAGGCCTCCGTCGTCACCCAACTCAAGAGGCTGAAACTCTACGCCAATGTGTGTCAACAGTAGCGGATGGCACATAGGGACGAGTTCGTGTGTACGTTTGGCGGCCATTACGCCTGCCACCTGCGCCACAGCCAGTACATCCCCTTTGGGCAAGCCGCCCTCCTGAATGAGCGCCAACGTTTCGGGCTGCATCATGACGCGCCCCTTGGCGATGGCTTCGCGCTGGGTATCTGGCTTGTGCCCGACATCCACCATACGTGCGCGGCCTTGCTTGTCCAGATGGCTTAGTTTCATTTCCTTCACCCCGCGAGCGATTATAACATGGTCACCAGGTTCCCTCAAGCTGGAAACGGTCAATGCTGAAGGTGACAAACGTCGTCGTCGAGGTTCACGTTACTCATTTGACCATCATCCTGCAATAACCAATAGGAAGACATCAACGCTGACCAACGACCAACACCACCGCATCGTCGGGCAGACGCGTTCCATCGGCCGTAAAGGCGGGCAACCGCTCTCCGGTAGCGGGGTCATACAGACCGATCAGGTAGTGATCGCCAGGCGGGACGAGGCGGCTGTCTTGCACAATCTCCCCCGGGCGCCAGATCGTTGTCGGGTAGTGATTCGCCACCGGCGGGCCATCGGCCTGGCTGGCCAACTCTCCCTGGGCATTCAAGCTGTGTACAAAGACCGTATAATCGGTATCTAGCGGGGCTGATGTCTGCCAGTAGAGGGTTAACCTTGGTTCGGTGCTTACAGCCGTCCAATTCTCAGGTTCATGGGAATAGGCCAACAACCAGACATCAACACCGGAGGGCAACGAAGAAAATCGGACGTCGAGCGGGGTCGGCGCGTGGGCTGAGAAGTACGGGTCAGTCACGGCCGCCGGGTTGGTGATCAGATCGTCAGCGTAGGGGTTGATCAGATATAGATCGTCGGGACCAAAGCGCCCGACGGGCAGCAGGCTGGTCCCTCGCTCGGCCTCCCAGCGGTCGGTCGTCTCCCAAATGGCGCGGTCCATCGGCGCCTCTCCGGGATGGACGATTAAGTAGCGGACGCCGTCTTCCCCGAGCATTTCTAGAGATCTCATGGCCCTCTCGTTGGGAAAGTCGGCCAGCGCCTGGCTCAGGGCCGTCTGGCGCGCCGGGGTGAAACCACTGTAGCCGTTAACCAGCCCCCACCAGCCCAGCGTGCTGGGGTACATTCGCTTCGTCTCCGGGAATTCGGGAGCGGGCGCCGCGTGCATAGGCAACTCCACAACCGCCCACCCCCCCAGCTCGCGGCGCGCTTCCTTCTGCAAGGCGTAGTAGACAGCGGGGAAGTCCTCTCCACGACCCACCGAAGCCAGCGGCAGCGGCGCAGCAAGAGACTCGATGACTAGCAAAAGCCCCACTACGAGCACAAAGGCCAGCCATCTTCCCGTTCCCCGATTCCCTGATTCCCCCAATCGGGCAGCACCGTGCCCGGCCAAAGCGGCTATAGCAAACGTGGCCGGGATGACCCAGCGCGGCGGCACACGCACTACAGTCAGCGCGGGCAACAATCGGGTCAGAGCCAGGTACGGCCCGGCGAAAGTCAGCGCCAGCGAGACGACCAGAATCGCAGCCAGTGTAACAGTCCGCCAGCGGGGGCGGCCAAATAACAAACCAACCAGGGCCAGCAGCAAAGCGACAATGCCCAGGAAAAGGGCGTTCTCTTCGGTAAAGCCGGGGCGCTCCGCCAGCGACTGGGTCAGCGGGCCGGCGATGCGCAGGTAGGAGGGGGCAGCCAAAAAATCAGTGGGCTGAGCAGCCAGAGACCCAGCCAGAGACGCCGGGCGTGCCGCCCGCAACTGGGGCAGCACGTCCAGGTATGGCATGGCGAAGGGGAGCGCTAACCCCGCCACGACCAGCGCAGCGACGGCCACCCTCCCAAGAGTCGAAAGAGTCGCCCGCCCAACCCTCCGGCGCAAATGGGTGACCCACCAGCCCAGCGTATACAGCCCCAAGACTAACACAGTGAAGACCGCAAGATACCAACTGGCCAATACTTGGAGTGTGGTGAAAATGACGAATAGCGGCCAATACTTCGCACGGTGCGATCTGGGGTGCGGGGTTTGAGACTTGAGAATCCAGTCGAGCGCCAGCAAACTGAAAGGAAGCCACTGAATCGTCAGCAATTGAAGATGGGCGATAGCCGCCAGTCGGTAGGGAGCGAAGGCGTAGGCCAGCCCGGCTAGAAAGGCAGCTCCGTGCCGGTGTGTCCAGTGCAGGACTAACAAGTACATCCCCAGCCCAGCCAGCGGAAAGCTGAGCAGCAGGCTAAGATTGTAGCCAAGGACCGG
>JAUVPY010000256.1 GCA_030598425.1 Anaerolineae bacterium | reverse complement strand
GGCGGCGGGCATCAGGATAACAACCGGTTCAAAATGGGGGGCAAAGTCGGCCAAGTAACGGGCGTGGCCCGGCCCGGCAACCGCATGATCATCGGCGTAGGCAAGTATTATGTCAAGTCCTTCCTCGGCCATTGCGGCTTGCAGCCGTTGCCAGCGAGCGCGGAATTCGTCGTCGGGGATGCGTGGATAACTCATCATAGAAGTCGAGGCCTTTCTATCGAATGAAGAGCCCGCCATTGATGTCTAGGGTGGCGCCGGTGACGAAAGCCGCTTTGTCCGAGACCAGGAAGCAAACCGCCTCCGCGATTTCCTCAGGCCGGCCCAGGCGTCCCAACGGGATGGCCGCTCGCACTCGCTCTCGTAGCTCTTCCGCCCAGGCATCGGTCAGATCGGTGGCGGTGGTACCGGGCGCCACACAATTGGCCGTAGCACGATCAGGCGCCAGCATCCGGGCCAGCGTCTTGGTCATCACGATCAACCCTGCCTTGGAGGCGGAATAATGGATGGGCGCCAGGACACCCCCGCTCTGACCGGCCACCGAGGAGATATTGACGACACGTCCCCGCTCACCGCTCTTCTGTATGTGGGGCAACGCGACCTGGCAACAGAAAAATGCCCCTTTTAGATTGATGTCCAGCACGCGATCCCACTCTTCCTCTGTGACGTCAGCGAAACCACGTAAGGGACAGATACCGGCGTTGTTTACCAGGATGTCCAGACCACCGAAGTGTTCGACGGTCCGTTCAATCGCGCGCCGGACGTCATCCTGTCGGCTCACATCAGCTTCAACCGCCAACGCCCCGTCGCCGAGAGATCGAGTCGCCGTTTCCAAGGCCGGCAAGTCAACGTCGGCCAGCGCCACATCAGCGCCACGCTGGTTCAGCGCCGTGGCAACGGACAGACCAATGCCCCGCGCCGCGCCGGTAACGAAAGCGACACGTCCAGTTAGTTCGTCGGTCATAGTGATACTCCTTTTATTTTCTTTATTCTTAATCACCAACGACCACTCCATCCGGATAGCGTTCGAGCAAGAGTGGGTCGTGGGGCGGAACCACGATGTCGGCGATTTCTCGGACACGCTCCATGGCCAGGTAACACTCCATGATATCCACTGCCAGCCCGACAGGATGGTTCTTCTCCAAATTCTCGTAGTAGAAAACGGTGTCACCTGGGAAGACAGCCAGACCCTCTTTGGTCTGAACGGTGAACGCCTGGCTGCACATCGTGTGTCCGCCAATGTAGAAGGCGCCGATGCCTGGGATGATCTCCGGCTCCTCGTCGTTTGCCAGGATCAAGCGATCGCGCGCTTCGCCTGCGAAATAGGCCAGTATGTCGCGCGGGAAGAGAACATCGGGCACCATGGCGGGGACCGGCGGATCGAGGGTGAGATGCCAGCCGGTGCGCGAGACGACGAACTTGGCATTGGGAAACAACTTGGCGTTTGAGCAGTGATCATAGTGCAGATGAGAGATCAACACATATTCCACATCGGCCAGGTCAATACCCTCATTGCGTAACAACGATGGGATGTTTTGCGTTTCCATATCCATGCGGAAGCGCCCCTCGTGCCCCACACCAGCCACGACGAACGGTTGGATCTCGTTTACGTCCCTGACGCCGGTGTCAATCAGCATTACCTGGCCGTCATCCTGGCGCAGTACGAACAGAAGAAAGTCGGCTCCCATCCACTCGCCCCAACCTGACATGAAAAACATCTGGGGCTTGGGCACACTCTGTTCGCAGTACTTAATGGCCTTGATGCTGTACGTCGTCATAAGGCAGCCTCCCTATACGAGATCAATCCCTATTCCCCGGAAGGTCGGAAGACCGGTAGATCGGTATTTCCCATACTTCCAACCTTCCAGCCTTCCAATCTTCCAGTGTCTATGCCCACGGCGTTGAATTGGACCGGCGAACGTGGATCTCGTCAATTACGGCGTTCCCCTGTCGAGTCACCAGGAACAGAACAATGTCGGCGATCTCCTGAGGTTGCATCAGCACCGACCGGTCGAGGTCAGGGCGGGCCTGGGCGATCAACTGAGTATCCACGCCGCCAGGACTAATGGCGTGCACGCGGATGCCGTCCTGGTGCACTTCCTTGGCCAGAGATTTGGTCATACCCATCAGGGCGTGCTTCGACGCGCTGTAGGCGCCTTGGTCGACGTAGCCCTTGACGCCAACCACCGACGAAATGTTGATGATGAAAGATCGTTCTTGTTGTTTGAGATAGGGAATCGCTTCTCGACACATCAAGAACGGGCCGCGCACATTGATGGCGAATACCTGGTCCCACAGCTCAGTGGTGACCTCGACCAACGGGCCAAATACGCCAATGGCCGCATTATTGACCAAGATGTCCAACCGGCCAAATCGCTCGACCGTATCCCGGATCAAGGCGACCACCTCGACCTCAGTGCTGACGTCGGTGGGAAAGCTGGACGCCTGCCCTCCCACAGCTTCAATTTCAGCCTGGACAGCCCCCAATTGAGCCTCGGTTTTGGCCGCCAGAGCCACTCGCGCCCCGTTGCGAGCCAAGGTCAACGCGATGCTACGGCCTATTCCCCGACCAGCGCCGGTTACAATGGCAACGGTCCCTTCGAGTGATTTCCCGTTCATATCTCTTCAAAACCCAGAAATGCAGCACATAGACTTCCGAGGTTGCCTCAAGATTTGAGGCTGAAACTTCGGAAGTCTCATTGTAAATTGATGGAGGCGCCACCGTCGACCACCAGCATTGAGCCTGTGCACCACCCTGAGTCGTCACCGGCGAAGAAGAGGACGGGGCCGGCGATGTCCTCAGTTAGACCCAGACGCCCCAGTGGTGCCCGCTGCGACCAGTAGTCGCGCACCTCTGGATCAGCCAAGGCCTCGCGATTGATGTCCGTTTCGACGGTGCCGGGCAGGACAGCATTACACGTGATTCCGTGAGGCCCCAATGAAATGGCCATAGACTTTACCAGCAAGTTGATACCTGCCTTGGAAGCGCAGTAATGAGCCTGGGAGCTACCACCAAACTCAGACGATATGGAGCTAACGGCGATGATGCGGCCTTTCACGTTTTGCTCAACCATCACCTTGGCCACCGCCTGGGAGCAGAGGAAGTAGCCTTTGAGGTTAACGTCGAGAACCTGGTCCCATAGGCCCTCGCTCATCTCCAAAAAACCCTCAAACGGACAGATGCCTGCATTGTTAACCAGGATATGGATGGTGCCCCACTGTTTGACCACTGCATCCACCATGGCCTGGACCTGACGCTGGTCAGATACGTCGGTGCGAACGAACACGGCCTGGCCGCCGGCACCTTCGATGAGCCGAACGGTCTCGCGCCCTTCTTCCTCGCGCAGGTCTACGACGGCCACGCGGGCTCCCTCCTGTCCAAACCGCAAGGCGATTGCCTGCCCAATGCCACGCGCCGCGCCGGTGACAACGGCCACCTTGTCCTGTAAATCCATAGGCCCTCCCTCATTAGGGTCGGATGGTTCTTTACACTCCCCCTTGTTCCCTGGCTATCTCGGCCAGGTGATAACGTGGATGAGCCGAAAAGGCGTGGCACTGGGAGCCATCGGGGAAGTCTACGTCCCAGTTCTCCCAAACTGTGGGATATCCAGAGCGCGCCCATCGACCCCATCGCTTTCTGACGATCTCAATCACAGCCTCGGATCTACCGAACTTTCGCAACGTCTCGAACAAATAATGGTGCATAAACGGGCTGGCCAGCACCATCCGGCCGGGCGTGTGCTCGTCAGCCAGATCCAGGGAGCGTGCGATGACGGCATCCAAAAGCGCCTCCTGCGCATCGGAGCTTGCACATCCAGTGAGCAGAGCGAGCGCAGCAGCCAACTGCGAGAAGGTGGTGTATTCGAGATCGTCATACCAGCGGCCCTGATGCCAGAAAGCGTCACACACGGCACGTTGCAAGGCGGAGGCACGAGCCTCCCAGCGAGCGGCATCTTCCGCAACACCTATTTCAGTCGCCAGGCGGGCCCCGACCTGCATGGCGAGCAGGTAGTGAAGATTATAGATGCTGTTCGGCTCCCTGCGAGAGACCGGCGCCCAATCGAGAAACAGTCGCCGCCCTGGCTGGCTGATGATCAGCCCATCTGCGTTGAGATCCTGGTGAAACCGCTCCAGCATTCTCACCAACGTCGGCCACATAGCATCTACCAAAGCACGATCGCCGGTCAGGCGCCAGTAGAGGTCCAGCAATTCAGCCCAGATGAAGTTGTAATCGACGACCGTGTAAGCGTGCGCCTCGCCCGGCAGGACGCTGGGCAGGACACCATCAGGATAAGCACCTTCAGCCGCCATTACGATAACCTGCCGCAATGGCCGCACGTCGTCGCTCATCGACGCCATAATCAGGCTCTGGGGTAGGGCATCGCCTAACCACTGCGAACTCTCACGCCAGGTACTATCCACGAAGCCGTCCTGCAAACAGGCCCGAAAGGTCGTCTCGCACATCTGGGCAACGTCGGCCAGTTCCGCATCGGATACATTGAGGGGGTGAGACACCTCCAACGGGTATTCGGAGACACGTACGTGCGCACGCAGACAAAAAGCCTCACCGGTCGGTCCGCTCAGTTGGAGGAGCAGATAGCGGCCTCCTCGCATGGAAAAGGGCTCAGCAACCTGGTCACCTGGCCGAAGGTGGTAGCGATCGGTCAGGCGAACGCGGCAGTAAGTCTGTGGATCGGAGACGACAAGTTCGCCGCCCCGAATCTTCTCTGCATAACTGATAGACAGCCCTTCTTTTCCAAGCGCACCTTGGATTTCGACCCAAACTTGGCAGGCATAATCACGCCCAAGGTCGTACAGCCAGTAAGCTGCCTCGCCATCTTCCAGCTTCGGTTGGAGCCAGCCGGAGGGGTTAAGCGAGGTGTCCGCCACTGAGGCGGTCGCATCTGCGGCGAACCAACCTGTCCGCAGAGCCAAGTGCGCGTCGTCTTCGAACTCTTTGGCATAGGGACCCCGGCGCGTCTCGAGCAAGGTGATAGGCCGCGCACACTCGATCAGTTGTGGT
>JAUVPY010000014.1 GCA_030598425.1 Anaerolineae bacterium | reverse complement strand
GAGCTAACCCGTTTTGCGATTCAAAACGGACTGATCAGTCTTTCCGACGAGTGACCTGGTGGATACCTGGGAGGCATTGACCGGTGACGTGATTGCCTGCCGCGCCTGCCCTCGACTGGTGGCCTGGTGTGAGCAGGTTGCCCGCGAAAAACGGCGTGCTTATCGGGATTGGGAATACTGGGGTCGACCGGTACCTGGTTTTGGCGATCAGGCGGCACGGCTGCTCATTGTGGGGCTGGCGCCCGGCGCTCACGGCTCGAATCGCACCGGCCGCATGTTCACCGGAGATAGCTCTGGCGATACGCTGTACGCTGCGTTGTACCGGGCCGGATTTGCCAGCCAGCCCACTGCCCAACATCGCGACGATGGGTTGAGGCTGACGGATGCCTTTATCACGGCCATCGCTCGCTGCGTGCCGCCAGGCAACCGGCCCACGGCCGAGGAGATAGCTACCTGCCGCCCCTTCCTGGCCCGTGAGTGGACGTTGATGCCCCAGACACGCGTCATCCTCGCCCTGGGCCAGATGGCCTTCGATGGCTGCCTGCGTCTCCTGCGTGAGGTCGGTTACGATGACGTGCCAAGGTTAAAATTCGGCCACGGCTTGTCTTATTCCATTTCCTCCCCAACAGGCTCCAGACACTTGGTCGCTTCGTATCATCCCAGCCGTCAGAACACACAGACTGGCCGGCTGACCCCTGCTATGCTGGATGAGGTCTTTGCGTTGGCTCGATCGCTGTTAGCGGAATAGAGAATAGAGATTGGAGATTAGGGACGGGGAAACGGGTGCCGATCGGTGAGCGCAATGGCTGAGTTGCTGACCTGGCTGCTGGAACCCGAGAATCCGTCGGCGCGTTATCTGACCTTGACCGAACTGCTCGATCGCGCGCCGGGTGATCCGGACGTAGCCGCTGCTCGCGCTGCCATCCCCAACGTCAAGCCCGCCCGCGCCATCCTCGACGCCCAATTCGCTGGCTCCGGGTATTGGATCAAGCCTGACGTGGGCTACAGCCCCAAATATCGGGCTACCGTATGGCAGGTAGTCTTCCTGGCGCAACTGGGCGCGCCTCCAATTGAGGCGGTCCGGCGTGCCTGTGACTACGTGCTGGACCATAGCCGCCGGCTGACGGACCGGCGGGGCAACCTCGATGGTCGCTTCGTAGCTGGCAAAGCAGCTCGAACCGCCGTCAACTGCCTGAATGGGAATTTGTTGTGGTCGTTGGGTCAATTGGGGCACGGGGACGATCCACGGACGGTTGAAGCGCGCGGGGCAACAGCCCAGGCCATCCTCAAACGAGGTTTTGCCTGTCATTACAATGGCGATTTGCCTTGTGCTTGGGGGGGAGTTAAGGTGCTTCGGGCATTTTTGGAGGTACCATCCGGGGAGCGATCGGCGGCGGTGGCAACCGCTATGGAGCGAGGGGTCAAGCTGCTACTCGGCGTACCGCTGCTAGAGGCAACCTATCCCACCTCCAGTCAGATCAGCGATCGTTGGTTCGAGCTAGGCTTTCCCCTGGCCTACCAAGCTGACGTGCTGGAAGCGATGACCATCCTGGCGCAATCAGGGCACGCGGGTCATCCCGATGTTCAAGCCGGCGTCGAGTGGCTGCTTTCCAAGCAGGACACAAATGGGCGTTGGACCCTCGAGCAGGTGCCTGGCAAAACGTGGTCCAGCTTTGGTCGAGTGGGACAGCCCAGCAAATGGGTTACACTGCGGGCATTGCAGTCGCTGAAAGCGGTTGGCGCGCTACGGGCGTAAGGATTGAGGAATCAGACCAGCTTGATCGTTGTTACTCAATGAAGTAGCCATTACCGCCGCCATCCCCTTCTTCGGCAAAACCACCATACAACTCATAGTCAGTCTCGTAATGCGTTTCCCTCATTTCCTGGAACATTTCGTATTCGTCCAGGGCGGCCTCGGCGAGTTGGCGTGTTTCTTTGTCCTCTGTGGGATCATGAGTCAGGTCGTCCAGAAAGTGCCATACCTCGAGGGACGTCATATGGCCTAATGCCCATATCGCCTCGTGACGAAGGCTCTGGTCGGTGGCTGACTGGGCCAGGGTTAGCAGCGCCGGCGCTGCTTCCTCAAGAAACAGTTCCCCAGCCGCACGTACTGCTTCGAGTTGTACTTTAGGAGTTGGGCTGTCTAGCTCGGCAAGAATGTAACGGTCCCAGCGTGCCAACCCCGAGCGCCCCATGGCAAACAGGGCGCTGGTCTTCATCTCCACGCGAGGCTCGTGGTAGGCCTCCTCCACCAAGTCAACGATCCCGGGCTCGGATGAAAATCCCAAGGCCTCGATGCTAAAGCGCCGCGCGTCCAGGGGAGCGGACGGATCTCGGGCAATGTCAACTAGAAAGGCCACGACGCGCCGGTAGCTTTCCTCAGGTAGTTCATCTTCGCGAACGATAGCCTCCATTTCGCCCCAGTCGAAGTCGTAGTCAGCCATTTCCCCTTCGTATACGTATCGGCCCAAAGCCGTGATCGCCCGGTTGCGCACTTGCTGATCCGGGTCACGTTGAGCTATGTCTATCAGAGGGTCGATCAAATCAGGAGCGGGGTAATCCCATAAACCCTGGATTGCCAGGATGCGCACCTCAGGGTCCGGGTCGGGTAGGAATTCCTGAAAAGTTGATCGATTGTCGTAGAATACGTCTTCGCTCTCAATAAGCCTCTTCAGCAGGGTGATTTTTTCTTGCTTGCTTAATTCGTTCTTTGGGACAGACATATGGCTTCCCCCCTTGGCACTCGTAAGGGATACTCCCAGAATACGTTCTTCCTAATGGACGAGCCAACACACTCTATCTAATCGCTTGCCCTGATGTACAAAACCAAGGATTGTCACGTGCTAACGTGGTCTCAGGACGAGCTGCCCGCCCCGGGTGCGCAGGCGATAGCCGGTGCCAGGGACAGCGACCAGGAAGCGAGGATTGGACGGGCTAGGCTCAATCTTGGCGCGTAAGCCATCAATGAACGAGGCGACGATCATCCGGCTGACTTTGCCGGTGCCATAGATAATCTCTGCGACCTCGCTGGTGGCTGTGGTATTACGACCCTTTTGATGCATAAACTCCAGAAGGCTGATTTCCGACGACGAGAGGCAAGCGACCGGTACTTTGCCATTGACCAGTACAAGCCCGTCAGTCAGGTTGACAAATATCGTCTGGGGTACGATCCGTCCTGTCTCTGGCAGAAACTGCTTGAACTCCTCGGGCAATTCGTCTTCGTCCCAAACAATCACTTCGGCTGGTCCAATTCTCACCCGGTCACCGATTTCTAGGGCGACTTGTTCGTCTGAGAGCACTCTGTTGCCGTTGACGAAGGTGCCATTCGTGCTCTGGCGGTCGACGACGAATAATCCTTGACCTGTGAAGAGGAAATCGGCGTGAAAGCGCGATGCGCCTTGTGTCTCAATGCCCAGATCGCATTCCGGGTCGCGTCCGGCCGTGATGGCCATCTTGGGTGTCATTCGGCACCGCTGCCTGAGCTGTCCTTCTTCAATGAGCAACAATTGGAGGGCGCCTTCCATAGCTCGGGAGGTTTGGACCTTAAAGCGTGCGATCCAGTCTTCTAATTGCAGCCAGAAAGGAAGCTCCAATTGAGCCGTCGCTCCCTGGGTTGCGTCGAATTTTGCTGGGTAACGAGATTTCAGAACGTACTGCGCCAGGTGCTGACGTAAATCCTGGTCGTTGGCGTATTCCAGACGACTGGCGTGCTGGAGGATGGGAGGTAAAGCCTCGGGTTGCGACGTGGCCAAGAGCCAGGGGCGGCGCATACTGATGGCCATACCTAGCGCAATGTATTGCTCTGGATCGCACGGGGCGCTTAAGTCGAGCAAGGTGAATTCCGAGGCGAGCACGGCCAGGCGCATCTCACACAGCAGCGGCATGACCCGGCCTGTGAGCTGGCTGAGACAGATCGGCGTGAGGCCGGTGGGCTCTAGCGCCTCTCGAACCGCCCTGCCTAGATCCTTCCATTGAGGGTGAGCGCCGTCAAGTAAAAGGAAGCCCTTGCCACGGGCTGGCTTGCGCCAGCCCTGGCACGGATGCTGGCAAAAGGTGCAGTAGGGCTGTGGCTCATCCTCACTTTCTTCTGGGGCCTTCTCGTTGTCTAGGGAACGCAAAACGGCGCGCTGCAGATCTCGATTGGATCTAAGTGGAGGTGTGTAGAGCCAGGTATTGGCTCGGTCGAGAACTGAGGGGATGGCCGAGGTCACTCCCTGCCCGGCGATGATCAGCACTGGCTTGTTCAGCCCCACGCTGATGCCGATCTGCAGATAGGAGTCTGGCCTGAGGGCCGACAGGTCGTAGATGCCGATGCTAGAGAGGAAGGTCCGTTGGCAGGCACCCAGCAGCGAGGTAGACGGGCTAGCGCTGGCGTTCGCCTCGTAGCCTTGAAGGCCGGTGGGGGCCAAGGACTCTTGAAGAGCCTGGCGGAGGTCGTCGGCCTGCGCCTCGGTCAAGCCGTGTTCGATGAAGTACAAGCCACGCATAATAAGCTGTATACCTCAACTATCAGCCTCGTAGATCCGGGTTTGAGGAGCCAGCATCCCCAGGTGCGGCTCCGTTCGGCACGTGGGCGTGCCTCACTCCCCGAAATCGGATCTACTGAGGCTCACGATCTGTTTCCTGCGCTGGACCGGTCATAATGGCTTCGACTTCGGTCCCGGCGGGAAAATCAGCTTGCTGATAGGGCAAAACCAGCAGCGCATTGGCTCCGTGCATTGAAAGCAACCGCCCCGAGCCCTGAAATCCCGTGGTTACGGCTGTGTATCGGCCACCGGTGCTGTGAGTGACAATAGCTCGCTGGAATTCGGTGCGACCGGCAATATGAGGTACGTCGTGAGTTAACGTGACGCGCCGCCGTGGACGATGTACGTGAGTACGTCCGGCCATCTTCAGCAGCGCAGGCCGCACGTAAATCTCAAAACTAACCAGGGCGCTTACCGGAAAACCTGGCATAGCGAAGACTGGCACACCTTTTAACGTAGCCAAAGTGACAGGTTTGCCAGGTTTGGCGCGGACTCGCCCAAAGTGGATTTTCCCGTGCTCAGCCAGATAGGGCTTCACAAGATCTAATTGGCCCATGCTTACACCGCCGGACGTTAGCAGGGCATCCGCCTTACCCAGCCCACGTTCGATGGTCTCTTGCAGAGACCCGGTTTCGTCTGTGACCTTTCCCAGGTCGATGGGTACGCCCTCCGCTTCGCGTACCGCGCTCATCAGGCTGAAGCGGTTAGCGTCTCGAATCTGGCCCGGTTTGAGGGGGTTTCCAGGCTCGACCAACTCGTCCCCAGTTGACATAACTCCAACACGTGGCGCTGGATGAACCAGCACTTGCGTTTTGCCGATCATGGCTAACAGGCCGATATCTGGGGCTCCCAACAGGGAGCCTTGTGCTAGTACGAGTTGTCCGTCCGCTAGGTCCTGACCCACGGCGCGAATGCTCCTGCCCGGTGTGACATTCGTCTTTATTTCGACGTAGCCACCTTGTTTTTCGGTGAATTCCACCATGACCATCGCATCAGCACCTGGGGGGACAGGGGCGCCCGTCGTCACCCGCACTGCTGTCCCTGGCGTCACCTGCACGTCATCTACATAGCCCGCCGACTGATCACCAACGACTTGTCGGATCGCTGCTGTATCCGAAGCGATGACGGCGTAACCATCCACCGAGGCAGCCCTGAAAGGGGGCATAGGCTCGGCGGCGTGTACATCCTCAGCCAGCACCAAACCCAACGCATCGTTGAATGGCGCGCGCACAGGCGGAAGCGGCTGTACCGCTTGCAGCACGAGATCTATGGCTTCTTCGATTGGAATCATGGGGTAAGGCGACTCGGGCAAATCAACCTCCTACGACCTTTTTTCCAAGTCGGTTCCCTCAAACGCTTCGCGGAATCGGTCTTTTATCAGTTCGTCCAGGCCACTGCTGAAATGCTGAAATCGCCTGACGTACTCGGTGCCTTCTCGAGTAAGCTGTGCGCCCCCTCCACCAAGCCCCCCGGTTTGAGTGTCGATCAGCTTCAGGCCCAGGCGTTCCTCACACTCGTGGACCCTGTCCCAGGCCCGGCGATAGGGTATCCCCATGCGTTCGGCTGCCGCACTGATAGAGCCGGACTCGTCAATTGCCTGCAGCAAGGCGACTCGCCAACGGCTCAAAACTACTTCGCCGTCTTTCTCGACCCAGAAGTTGGCATTGATCTGCATTTTGTTCAAAGGGCATTGACCTTAGAGGTCGACAAAATAGCCTTCGCAGGCTTGATCGATGAGTTCCCTGGTCAACTGTGGGGATATTCCTTGGAAGCGGGCAATGTCGGTCAGATGGTCCAGAATATCGCGTGGATGGCAAGCCCGGAGTTCTCGATTTGACTTCACATAATAGTCTTGCAGGAGATGGGTCAGAATCTGTTCTTCATAGGCGACGCTTCTGGAACGCGCGACCCTCTTGAAAATCTCGCGGTACTCGTCGAAGGTAGGGTCTTGGATGTCAATCTTGTGACGGATCCGCCGCAGAAACGCTTCATCTACCAGGTCTCGAGGCTCGAGGTTGGTGGCAAATATTATCAGCATATCGAAAGGTATCTGGATAACGTTGCCAGTTTGGAGTGTGAGATAATCGAAGCGCTTCTCCAGAGGGACGATCCATCGGTTCAGCAAATCACGCGGGCGGATCTTCTGTCGTCCGAAGTCATCAATGAGAAACATTCCCCCATTGGCCTTCATTTGCAGCGGAGCTTCGTAGTATTTCTTGACGCTGTCCCAGTTGAGGTCCAGACTCTCTAGAGTGAGTTCTCCACCAGTAACGACGACCGGTCGGCGAATTCGGATCCAGCGGCGGTCCAACCGTGGAATGTCTCCGAGCAGGCCATGTTTGTTGAGTTCTTTATCGGAAATCGCCTTGTGGCTGATGGCATCGAATACCTTGATGACCTGTCCGTTTACCTCAACGGCGTGCGGGATAACCATTTCGTCCTGCAGTATCATAAAGCCGACCGCTTCGGCAATGGTCGTTTTGCCATTGCCTGGATGCCCAAACAGAAATATGGAACGGCTGGAGTTGACTGCGGGGCCAATCTGATCCATGACTCTTTCGCTCAGCACCAGGTGTGACAGTGCGTTCCTCACTTGTCTGGGGCTAACTGCCAGGTTCTGAAGAGCCTGCTTGCGTATGGCGGTCTTATAGCTATCCAATGTAACCGGCGCCGGGCCGGCATATTGGCTCCGGTCCAGAATCTCCCGGGCACGCTCGATGCCTATGCCGGTGATGACATATTCGTAGGCTGCCTCAGCATAGGCGCCGCCACTGCTTCCTTTTACTTCGATGAATCGATCCCGTTTCAGAAACTCCAAGATGCGATCGGTGATGTTCTTGAACGGGAGCCTTACGGCATCAGCGACTTCGTACCCAGAGATGTAACCCTCAAAATAAAGAACCTTGAGCACCAGGTCTGCGAGGAATCCGACGGAAAGCCCCGTGTCTTCGATAGTGCGCGGAGCAGGAGGGGCGAACTTGTCATTTTCCGTGTCCATTTGGGAAAGCTCAGGCGTGCGAATGTCGATTAAGGACGAATCCATGCTGTCTTGTTCCACTGTCTCAAGATCGGTTTAGAACCTCAGCTATTTCTGCCAGGAGATCACGCACTACGAAAGGCTTGACAACGTAGTGTTCAAACTTATCAGCGTAGGTGGCCGTTTCGTCTTCGTCCTCCAAATAGTGACGGGCAGTGAGCATAATAACCGGGATGTGGCGTAGTTTCTGGTCGGTTTTCACTTCGGTTAACACCTGCCAGCCATCCATTCCGGTCATCATGATGTCAAGGAGGAGCAAATCTACGTTGCTGTCTTCTTGGCGCAACAGGTTCAGGCCCTCGGCACCCCCATATGCGACCAAAACCTCATATCCCTCGCGCTCTAGGATTAGCTTTCCCAGGGTGACCATTTCTCTGTCATCTTCGATCATAAGGATGCGCTTGGCCATGGCGATTAACTCCTGGTGCACTCTGGAGTTTGCTTGGTGACTTCCTGTGCGTATCAGCTTGACGGGGCGGCAGGCCTGGTCGTCAACGGGCATTAGTATAACATAGACTATCTGTGTGTGCAATGTTCTGAGGCTGTGGACAACTTGGCCTTGAAAAGTGAGGCAAACACTGCTACAATTGGGGGTGGAGGAGATCACTATGAGTTCTTCGCGGCGAACCGAGGAAACGTTTCAACCGGCCTACCTACGGCTTCTGCGTAGCGGCGAGTTCCGAGAGCGCGTCGCCCAGGCTTATGAGCATCTTTCAATCTGCGATGTGTGTGCCTGGACCTGTGATGTTGACCGCCGGGCCGGGCAGGTAGGTGTATGTCGCACTGGTGAGCTGGCCAAAGTGAGCAGCTATGGCCCTCACCTGGGCGAAGAGGACCCCTTACGTGGCTGGCGTGGGTCCGGCACCATATTCTTCAGCCGGTGCAATCTCAAGTGCCAGTTTTGCCAGAATCACGATATCAGCCAGACTGATGCTGGCTACGAGGTCGAGGCGGAAGATTTGGCGTCGATTATGCTGGAACTACAGGCCCAAGGGTGTCACAACATCAATTTCGTGTCGCCCAGCCACGTAGTTCCCCAGATTATGGCCGCCGTCCTCATTGCTGCCGAGGCTGGGTTGCGTTTGCCCTTGGTCTATAACACAGGTGGCTATGATTCGATGGCGATGCTCAAGCTTCTGGATGGAGTAGTTGATATTTATATGCCTGATATGAAGTATGCTGATGCAGAGATCGCCCGTCGTTCTTCAAAAATCGCCAATTATCCCCAGGTCAATCGGGCCGCCGTCCGCGAGATGCATCGTCAGGTAGGTGACTTGCAGGTCAACAAGACCGGCCTCGCCCTATGCGGCTTGCTGGTACGCCATTTGGTGTTACCCGATAACCTGGCTGGTACGGACGAAATTGTCCAGTTCCTCGCTACTGAGATTTCCCCCCATACGTATTTGAACCTGATGGACCAATATCGCCCGGCTTATAAGGCACATCACTTCCCTGAGCTGAATCGGCGTATCGCGCGCCAAGAGTACGAGACCGCGGTCAGGATGGCTCGAGATGCCGGGCTTACCCGGCTTGATGAACGCCGTGCTCTCTTCTGGATCACGCACTGAGCAGCAAATCGGCTGTTGAGACAAAATCATCGCAGATGTTCCAGTTGCCCCTGCAAGAAGGCTGCCAAAAGTGATGCATCTCTGGACTCGAACCCCAGAAAATAGGTAGCTTTGTCCTCTCCTTTGCGCTGAACCGCAACCGCATCAGAAAAGGTGCAGATGCCGGTCAGCTTGCGGTCTATTCGAATAATGGTATGGGTATTGCTTGGCAAGATAAGGCGTTGATCGCTGACGAAGAGGTTCCCCTCATCCAGCTTCTTCAGGGTCCGCCGGTTGGCTGAGCCATTTATTTTTCTCGTTCCATCGGAGAGCGATGGGCCCTCGGCCCGTATCAAGCCATTGATTTGCAGTTGGCAGGTTTCACGACTCTGGGGAAACATAACTTGGGCAACTTGGCTACTAGGCGAACGAAGGCAAGAGAGGTCACCGGCGGCAATGGCTTCCAGATCGGCATCGCTGTAGCACGAACCTGCCAGCCTGGCCAGTTCGGCCTTTGTAAATGGACGAGCGGTCAAGTCAGGCTCAGCATTGGTGTAGTCGGAGCCGACCACCCGAAAGAAGAACCGGTCACGACGCCGTACCCCTAACCATCGCCTTTGTTCTACCTGCGTCCCGCAGGAAACACAAGAAAACTGGCCTTCGTGGCCGGTCAGGGCCGACTCGCCGCAAATTGGGCACGCGTCTATCAGCACCTCTTCGCTCACAACAGAGACTCCTCCATTTTTACACGGGTAACTCAGTACGGTAAGTCTGCCCATTATACCACGCCTCAACTGACACGCTAACTCAACTCTGCATCATCGTGCCAGAGAACGTAATGTCTTAGTTGGTCACGTAGTCTGAATAGTTGAAACAAAGTACTGAAAGACGGAACGGCAGCGTAATCATAGCAAAAGGTGATTGACGGATGATAAAGCGTTCAAACCCGGTTTACTTACTGGTCGCAATCAGCATAGCAGTGGGAGTGGTGTTGGTGATTGCCGTGTCATTTGCCGGAGGCGTAGCCTTAGCGCCCCATCTTAACAACGTTGCTGAGGCAGCACCAGCGCCTCCGCCTGAGGTAGTCGAGCCGACAACCCTGGCGACGGGCGAGACTGATTTGGTGGCCGTCTTTGAGCAGAACTTGATCAGAGTCTATCAGAGTTCGTTACCCTCGGTCGTGAACATTCAGGTGACGCAAAGGGTGGACGGGTTGTCGCGCCTTGCGCCTGTCCCGGATGCGTCTCAGGCGCCAGAGGAGTTTCTCCGGCGTGGCGAAGGATCGGGCTTCGTCTGGAATTACGAAGGACACATTGTCACCAATTTCCACGTCGTAGCTGACGCGACGGACATTGAGGTTCGCTTTGCTGACGGTCGCACTGCGGAAGCTGAAATACTGGGCACCGACGCCGACGCCGACCTGGCTGTACTCAAGGTCAATTTGCCGGCCGATGAACTCCAGCCGCTGCCCCTGGGCGATAGCGATGCACTACAGCCCGGTCAGTTGGCAATTGCCATTGGCAATCCCTTTGGACAAGAGTTCACAATGACCAGTGGCATCGTCAGCGCCGTGGGGCGCACCATCCGGAGCGGAAACAGTTCGTTCTCGATCCCTGAGGTGATCCAGACGGATGCGCCAATCAACCCTGGCAACTCGGGCGGACCGTTGTTGGATCGTGAGGGAAACGTGATTGGCATTAACACGCAGATTGTTAGCCGCAGCGGTGCCAGCGCGGGTGTCGGTTTTGCCGTGCCCATCGATATCGCCAAGCAGGTAGTGCCGGCTCTCATTGAGGGAAAAACGTTCGAATATTCCTGGTTAGGCATCGCTGGCCGGGGGGTGTCCTCCGAAGTGGCCGATTTTTTGAACCTGCCAGCCGACACGGTCGGTGTGCTGGTGATTGACGTAGTCCCAAATAGCCCGGCAGACAAGGCTGGTTTGCGGGACAGCGATGAGTTTGTCAGGGACGAGGGACAAGAATTCCGGCTTGGTGGTGATATCATTGCTGCCATCGATGACCAGACCGTGCGCGAGATGGATGATATTATCACTTACCTGGTCGGAGAAACCCGACCTGGCGATCAAGTGATCCTGGAGGTTATCCGCGCTCAGGGTGAATTGGAGAAGGTCACTGTGACACTAGCCGTGAGACCCCGGCCCTAAATTTGTAGGGGCGGTTATCGGTACGACAACAAAGGCCCGGCCAGACGCCGGGCCTTTGTTGTCGTAATTGACTCGTCGTTGAGCTCAGCCTCTTTTAGGCCGGTAAACGTGCGTGCTTTGGCCAAAGAAGACTTCGGCGGCTTCCATAACAGTCTCCGTAAGAGTCGGGTGGGGATGAATACTCAGCTTCACGTCCGAAGCTAAAGCGGCCATTTCAATGGCCAAGACACCTTCTGAGATCAGTTCACCAGCACCGGTCCCGACGACGCCGACCCCCAATACCCGTTCGGTCTCGGTGTCTATGACGAGCTTTGTCAGCCCATCGGTTCGGCCCAGGGTGACAGCTCGGCCGGAAGCCCCCCAGGGGAAACGAGCCACTTTGATTGGGTGTCCTTCCTCCTTGGCCTGCGTCTCGGTCAGGCCACACCAAGCCACTTCCGGGTCGGTGAATACGACGGCCGGGATGGCGTGGGGCTCGAAAGCGACCTTGTGGCCTGCGATGACCTCGGCAGCTACGCGACCTTCGTGGGTTGCCTTGTGGGCCAGCATAGGCTCGCCGGCGACATCTCCTATGGCGTAAATGGTGGGCTCGGAGGTGCGTCGTTGCTCATCCACTTTGATAAAACCGCGCTGGTCGATTTCCACCTTGGTCTTCTCTAGACCTAGGTCACCTGAATTGGGTCTGCGGCCCACGGACATAAGGACTTTCTCAAAGACCTGTTCCGGCTTCTCAGCATCCCCCTCGAGTATTACCTTGATACCGTCTTCCACTTCTTCCATCTGGGCGACCGTGGTGTTAAGCACGATGGAGTGGAACAGGCTTTCCAAGCGTTTTGAAAGGACCCGCACTAAGTCTCGGTCTGCGCCTGGCAACAGGCCCGGCAACATCTCAACCACAGAGACCTGGCTGCCCAGCGCAGCATACACCGTCCCCAGTTCGAGGCCGATGTAGCCTCCACCGATTACCAACAGAGTCTCTGGAATGTCCTCCAACTCTAAGGCACTCGTGGAGTCCATAAGGCGGTTGGTGTCGAGAGATAAACCGGGGATAGTGGCCGGTCGAGAACCGGTGGCCACTAATGTATGACCGAAGGTTAAGACTTCTTCTCTCCCCTCCGTTGTCTGGATTCTTAAGGTTTTGGCGTCCAGGAAACGAGCCCGGCCCTGAATGAAATTGATCTTGCGTTGTTTGGCCAGTTGCGCCGTTCCGCCGGTCAGTTGCTGGACCACACTTTCTTTCCAGGCGCGTAGCTTTTCCAAGTTGATCTTGGGCTCGGAGAATTCGATGCCCCAATCGGCCGCCTCGCGAGCCTCAGCCAGCAACTTGGCCGCGTGTAGCAATGTCTTGGACGGAATGCATCCTCGGTACAGGCAGACGCCGCCTGGCCTGGGTTCTTGGTCTATCAGGGTTACTTGCAGGCCAAGATCCGCGGCCAAAAACGCGGCTGGATAACCGGCCGGGCCACCTCCGATGACTGCTAACTGCGTCGAGTTCGTTTCTGGGCTCATGGCTCCTTATCCCTCCAGGCTCAGCAGGAACGGTTGCTCGATCGCCTGGGCGACCCAGCGCGTGAAGCGAGCGGCATCGGCACCATCGATCAGACGGTGGTCATAGGAAAGCGACAGAGGCATAATCAGTCGGGGTTCGAATCCTCCATCCTTGAAAACGGGCTGCATACTGGCACGGGAGACGCCGAGGATGGCTACCTCTGGGGGATTGATGATAGGTGCAAAACTGGTGCCCCCGATACCTCCCAGGTTGGTCACAGTAAAGGTACCACCCTCCAGGTCTTGAAGGTCTACTTTCCTGGTTCTGGCTTTCTCCGAGATATCGGCCAATTCAACAGATAACTCGATGATGTTTTTCTGGTCGACGTCACGGATGACGGGGACCAGCAGGCCGTGCTCGGTGTCTACCGCCACCCCAATGCGGTAATACTTCTTGTAGACAATCTCTTGGTTGGTCATATCCAAGCTGGCGTTAAACTGAGGGAACACCTTCAAGGCGGAGGCGACCACCTTGAGGATGATGGCCGTCACTGTCAGCTTCCCGCCAGCGTCTTCTGCCTTCTTGGCATAGCGTTTGCGCAATCCTTCCAACTCTGTGATGTCTGCTTTGTCGAAGTGAGTCACGTGAGGAATGGTTACCCAAGCCTGACTTAGTCGCCTCGCTGCTGTGCGGCGTATGCTTGTCATGGGCTCCCGTTCCACGTCTCCCCACTTTGAAAAATCTGGAAGCAGAAGAGCCGGAGACTCCAGCGTCGCAGGCCTGGCGCGATCTACCCCCAGGTTGATCTGGCGGACGTAATCCTTGACGTCTTCCGCAGAAATCCGGCCCCCTGGACCGGAACCTGTAACCTGGTTGACGTCCACTCCAAGTTCTCGCGCTAATCTGCGAACGGAGGGCGCGGCCGGAGCGATCACGCGGGGCGCTTCAGGCTGCTTGTCCACGGCGGGCGGTCCGCTAGTTTCGACTTGGGGCACAGCTTCTCTGCCGTCGCGCTCTCGTTCAACGGGCTCCACTTCCTTTACAATGTCTTCTCGCTCCTTTACGACCTTCTCCGCCGTAGTTTCTTCACGTTTTGGTATTGGTTTGCCTTCCTCTCTGGCTGCTTCTACCGTCAGAATCAGTTGCCCCACGTTGATTTCCTGGCCCTCTGTTACGTGGATCTCCTTGATTGTCCCACTAACGGAGGTGTCCACCTCAACAACAGCCTTGTCCGTCTCTAGCTCCAACACAGATTGGCCGGCCTCGATGGTGTCACCTACGGTCACCAGTATCTTGACAACCTGCCCGGTCTCAACGTTTTCGCCTACTTCTGGAAGCCTGAACTCGGTTGTCATCTCAAAGATCCTTTCTTACGAAGTCACGGGGCTGGCTTTGGCCGGATCGATCTCCAGGTCGTGCATTGCTTCTTCGACATCATCAAAGGCGATTTCTCCTTCCCTCGCCAGGGCGGTCAGCGTGGCCAGTGTTACGTATCTGGCATCAACTTCGAAGAAATCGCGCAGAGCGCGCCGGCTTTCGCTTCGCCCGAATCCGTCCGTCCCGAGAGAAAGCAGAGGTCTAGGGCACCAGCGGGAGATAGAGTCGGGGAGTGCCTTGACGTAATCGGAGGCTGCGACAAGGACTCCAGGCGCCTCTGCCAGACATTGGCTCACGAAGGAAACCTTGGACTCCTCGGTTGGATTCAGCATGTTCCAACGCTCGACCTCAAGTCCATCACGGCGCAGTTCTT